>CAIVGA010000067.1 GCA_903905325.1 uncultured bacterium | reverse complement strand
TGGTGCAAGTAATGAATTTGAAAATATAAATTTGTTGAAACAAATGCCGTCAATGCAGATTAATAAAATCAAAAGAAGTGAATTGTTTAATTCGGGTTATCTTAGCAAATCTACCGCTTTGAGAATTATACTCAATAGTAGATTGATGCTAGTTATAGCAGTTGCCTTATGTGCGGCATCATTTGTGTTGTTCAGTTACCTCTGGTTCAATTATCTTGTTGATAGGACCTATCAGCTCAAACAATACAAAACTACGTCAGTTAAAATTGATCCGTTGTCTCCTCAGTTTTTACCTTTTGGAACTACAGAAGCATCAGCTTCGCTCGCTAGTTCGACAGCTACATCAACAGCTACTTCTACCACAACAAGTGCAAAAAAAGTAAAAACCTCGTCATCTAATACATCTACCCTCGGTTCGTCAACAGCCAACTAGTTAGTTGCACTTTTATTTGGAGAAGTGCTCTTTATGGTGTGTTTGAAAAAATGGAATAGATATCTAGTGGTCATGCGTATTGTTCCTTCATTCTTGAATCTGCGAGCTGAAGTTTTCATATATATATTTGGACTAAAAACAATATAGCCATATTTCGCTACACGCTTGGCCGTGTCTGTATCTTCTCCATAAAAAAGGAGATCTGTGTTATAGCCACCCATCTCTTTTAGTATATCTGCACGAATCATGTTATTACCTCCTATTAGCACTGCACCACCATGCACGAATGACCATTGTAAGATATGTGCTACTGGTCTATAAATGTAATTTTGCATCAATAGTGAGGCGTGTTTAAAAAAGGGATGCGCGTCATGATAGTTGTATGGACCGCTGACTGCCACAACGTCAGCATTTTCAAAATATTTTACAGCCTTTTCCATCCAGTCCACTTCGGGTAAACAGTCAGCGTCAATGTTAGCCACAATTTCGCCTATAGCTTCTCTGCGACCACGATCGCGTGCAAAGAGTAGACCCTTTTTTGTTTCATGAACGAGTTTAACAGGAAATTTGGCAACAACCCCGGCGGTGTTATCTGAGCTGGCATTATTGACCACAATAATCTCAAAATTTGGATAAGTTTGACGGAGAATAGCTTCAATGGTCGGTCCAATAACAAGAGCTTCATTGAATGCCGGAATAACCACAGAAACCTTTGGATTTTTTATCGGATGTCTTTCCATGATTTTGTATATGACTTATTGAACATCATAACGTAGAAAGTCTCGAACATCCATATGCTGAGAAGTTTCGGCCAACCGACTTTGTGTGCACGACGACCAGTATGTTTGACGGTGATGGTTGGGTCATAATAATTTCGTCCGATTTTTGATAGTCTCCAAAACATGTCTCCGTCCTCGCGTGTTATCAAATCCTCGCGATATCCATTTACTTTGGAAAATGCATCACGACGAATCATTTGAAATTTGCCTGACGCTTCATCTAGATGAAGGATGTTCGTCTTGACCCTGTGAATAAAATTAAATATCGTATACACAATTTTGTCACCGATAGTTTCATATTCTGGTAAAACTTGGATAGCACCGGTAATACCAACAAAACCTTTCTCTGTAAACAAGGAAATAGCATGTTCCAATGATTTGTTGATGTTCTCAATAACGCAGTCAGAATCCATGAAGACAAAGTAATCTCCACGTGCTATTTTGGCACCAGCATTGCGGTTTTGGGCGATAGAGAAGTGTTTTTCCTGATGAGCTAGGATGGTTACAATATTGTGTTCAATGCCACTTTTTTCAGCATCTTCTACGGCAGTTCTGGCAACTTCGATTGTTTTGTCGGTGCTCTTGTCATCGGTTATGATTAATTCGTAAGGAATAGTCAATTCTGATGTCAAACTCTTTATGGTATCGCCGATAGCTTTTTCCTCATTGTATGTTGGAATTATTATTGAAATCATGAATTCTCATTCTACTACTTATTGTGATATAGTAAAAGCGTAAATTTATGCTGTATAAATACATATTAAAACCAGTTTTATTCCTTTTTGATCCAGAGTTTGTGCATGATTTATTCGTATCTATAGGAGAACTTTGTGGAAAATTTTGGATAACACGCAAGCTAATCAATTGGGTTTATGGATACCATGAAGGGTGTAAACACGGAAGATCATGTACCTATAATAGGCATGTCTCAAAAATTGTAGATGGAATAAAGTATCGCACTCCAGTATTGCTGTCAGCTGGTTTTGATTACAATGGTCGTCTCACTCAAATTCTGCCATGTATAGGCTTTGGTGGCGAAGAAATAGGTTCTGTCACAGCTCATACATGTAAAGGTAATCCAAAACCCCGTCTGACTCGTCTGCCGAAATCGCAAAGTATAATTGTGAATAAGGGTCTTAAAAATGATGGTGTAGATGTGATTATTGCAAGGCTCAAGAAAGTTAAGCATGATTTTGTTTGGGGAATTTCTATTGCGCGCACCAATGACGAATGTTCCGCTGATATCAAAGCTGGTATAGAAGATTACGTTTATTCCTTTAAACGTCTCAATGAAGAAGATGTTGGTGACTACTATACGATCAATATTTCTTGCCCAAATGCTTTTGGTGGAGAGGCTTTCACGACGCCAGAATTGTTAACACAATTGTTGGCGAGGCTTGTTGTGATTCCTTGTAAAAAACCTATTTATATAAAGATGCCGATCAATCTTGAGTGGAATCAGTTTAATGATTTATTGAAAGTAATTGATTTTTATAAGTTGCAGGGTGTCGTAATCGGTAATTTGAACAAAGATTACAGCATGTTGGCCGACCCTTCTGATGCACCTGATCAGTACGTTGGCGGTCTTTCTGGTTTGCCATGTCGTCAACTTTCTACTGACTTGATCAAGAAGACACGTCAAACTTATGGTAAAAGATTTACGATTATTGGAGTTGGAGGCATAATGTCAGCTGAAGATGCTCGAGAAAAGTTTGAAGCTGGAGCTGATTTGGTGCAACTTATCAGTGGAATGATATTTGATGGTCCTTCTCTTGTGGCGAAGGTGGCTGGAGCTGGTGCTTTAATTAATGAGAAATAGGTGTATTGACAAATCATATACATTGTATATACTAGAGTTTATGACTAAAACACTTCAAATTCGTATTGATTCGAGCGTCAAATCAAAGGCTCAAAAAATCTTAGAAGAGATGGGTCTAGATATGTCGTCTGCAGTTAAATTATTCCTAGGCCAGGTTATACGTAGTCGTTCTATCCCGTTTGAAATTAGGAC
>CAIVGA010000066.1 GCA_903905325.1 uncultured bacterium | reverse complement strand
GCGCGCATAGCTCAGTTGGTAGAGCACACCACTGATACTGGTGGGGTCCTAGGTTCGAATCCTAGTGCGCGCACAAAATTATTGCTATAATTGATGCACATTTAATATTGATTATGTACATTTCACATGAATAGATTTTATAAATTACGTAGTGGTTTTACTCTTTTAGAGCTTTTGCTGACTATTGCCATCTTGGCAATTTTGGCCGCTGTAACTTTGGCTGCTATAAACCCGGTCCGTCAGATGTCGGAGGCTCGCGATTCTCAACGAAAAAACGACGTGGCAGAAATCCAAAAATCCATCCAAGAGTATTTTTATGATAAAGGCTCATATCCTTTTCAAGTTGCTGATGTCACCGTTGTTTATGGTATTTGTGGGGCGAAAGTATATTCAGCAGGTTTAGATTCTTCTGATTGTGGAAATCTGGTTAATATTTCTCAAGTAATTCCAGCATATCTTTCCGATATACCGAGAGATCCATTAGCAAGTAAAATCGGTCCAGACACTTATTATCGAGTCGCTTTGAACAAGCAAACCGGTTTGTATGTTGAAGCTCCAAAGACGGAAGTTGGTCAAGGTGAAAAGAAGACTATTATATTTGTTGGTAAGCCGCCATACGGATATGTGATACCCCAAATCAAGGTTGATATTAGTACGACTACGGTGGCCGCCTTTTTCACCAATGTCAGTATGGATGTTGCTGGTTGGCCAACATGGGTTTATGAAATCATAATACTCGTAGCTGGAATTATTGCAGGTTATATATTAGGAGTGCTTGTTACTCAGCACAAAAAGCTTAAGCCGAAGATTAAGGAATAGACCAAGTAGCCAAGTAGGAATTATATTTAAGTAGAAGTTATATTTAATAAATTTTAAAACCAAAAGTTAACCCAATAAAAAATTCACATGAACCTTGGTAAAAAAACAAAGATAGTCTGTACGATTGGTCCTGTGTCAGAAAGTCACGATAAACTCGCACTCCTCGTCGAGGCTGGAATGAATGTTATGCGTCTTAACTTTTCTCATGGTTCTTTTGATGAACACCAGAGACGAGTAGACGAGATACGTAAAATAATGAAGAAAACAGGGAAGACTGTTGCAATATTGCAGGACCTCTGTGGGCCAAAGATTCGTATTGGTACATTCAAAGATCCTTATATTACTTTACATGAAGGTGCGATATTCACTCTCACAACAGATGAGTTGGTTGATGGAACTCAAGAACGTGTGCACATCAATTATCCCGAACTCCCAAAGGAAGTTAAAGCTGGAAGTATAATCATGATTCAGGATGGTACGAAGAAGCTAGAAGTAGTTGAGATCAAAGGCAATGATGTTATCACTAAAGTTGTAGTTGGCGGACGTCTTTCGAGTAGAAAAGGTGTGAATGTTCCAGGTGCAAATTTGTCCGTAAATTCTCTAACCGACAAAGACAAGGTTGATGTTACTTTCGGTATAAAAAATAAAGTAGATTTTGTGGCACTTTCTTTTGTTCGTAGAGCATCTGATATTACTGAATTAAAAGAAATTTTGAAACAAGCAGGTTCGACCGCTAGAATTATTGCCAAAATAGAAACCCCAGAAGCTGTAGAAAATTTTGATGCAATATTGGCATTGACTGATGGTGTGATGGTGGCACGCGGAGATCTTGCTATAGAGATTCCCGCCGAAGAAGTTCCTTTGGTTCAGAAAATGATAATTAATAAGTGTAATGCAGCAGGTAAGCCGGTTATTACAGCAACCCAAATGCTCGAATCCATGATCAAAAATCCTGTGCCAACTCGCGCAGAAGTTTCTGATATTGCCAATGCGATTATAGATGGTACAGATGCTATTATGCTTTCTGAGGAAACTACCATGGGTGATTATCCAGTCGAAGCCGTGAAGTTGATGACTAGAGTTGCCGTCAGAGTTGAAAAAGAAGTTTATACACGAGACACGATTGCTGAATACAACGAAACTCACGATGTCACTGATGTTGTCTCTCAATCTGCCGTTCGTGCTGCTCATAGTGTTGGCGCAACTCTCATAGTTGCCCTAACTCGTTCTGGTCGTGCTGCTCGTATGATTGCACGTTATCGTCCAGCCGAACAAATTCTTGCCCTTACCGATAATGCTGAGCGCGCTGCACAGATGACTTTGACTTTTGGTTGTTATCCTCTAGTCATGCCAACATTCAAGACTATAGATGAGATTATGAGTGCGGTACGTGTTGCTACTCTTGAGCACAAGCTTGCCAAAGTTGGTGATAAGGTTGTTATTGTGGCTGGTATGCCTTTCGGTGCTGCACAGGCGGTGAATATGATATTGGTGGAGACGTTGTAATATGGCTAATTTTTCTATCAAAAAAAGATTGAAAAGTTTTGTTCATGCTGGTCGTGGCATATGGGTATTTATTGGTGGTACACACAATGCTTGGGTTGAAATTGCTATCGGAATTATTGCTATTGTGGTTGGAATTTATTTAAAGTTGTAGTATTTGGAATGGAGTATATTGATTTTGGCTGGCGGTCTTGTTCTGGTGGCCGAAGCTTTCAATACTGCAATCGAAATAGACATAGATTTGACCTCCCCTGAATATCATCCATTTGCTCGTGATACGAAAGATGTTGCGGCGGGGGCAGTGCTAATCTGTGCCATTATTTGGGCGGTTGTTACACTGATAATTTTTGCGCAGCATATGTAAAGTGGCGGTAAATTTTTCAATAAAAAAAGAGGCAGGAGGCCTCTTTTTTGTGTACTTTACTCTCGGATCCTCTTGAGGTAATGTTCTTTTAGAGATGTATTTTTGATAGCCAAACACGCGGCTTAAAGCGTGAAAATGATCGTTGAAAAAAGGAATAAGTTATGAATCCAATATGGCCAACTCTAGGTGAATCTCTCATGGAGCTTGGAAAGCGGTGCGGTGCAGTTTATATCTGTCCCAAGGCTGGTGGTGTACGCAAGGGACCGCTGGTCGCTTACGCGGGAAAGGACAGCCAGGGCCGAAACTACGTTGGAGAACTATACTTCAACTTCAGAAAAATTGAAGTTCATCCGAAAGCTGTTGAGGCGTTTGCCAGTATGGCACTTTTGAAACTGCGTTCAGAGGGACTGCTTGAAACGTTTGATACAATCTGCGGCATTCCACAGGGCGGTCGAACGTTTGGTGAGATGTTGGCTCTCATTGCGGACAAGAAGTTCGCATATGCTGACAAGAAACCGAAGCCGACCGTGGCTGGCAAGAAACAAGAATATACCTGGGATCTTTCGCAGTTCGAATTTGAGCCAGGTGAGCGCATTGCAATCGCGGAAGATGTCTTTAACAACTTCCAAAATACCGATAACACGTTGACAGAGATTGCGGCCACTGGTGCGGATGTAGTGCTGCTTGTTGGAGCACTGAATCGTTCATCCACTTACGACAGGTATTATACACCGAAAAATGGCCTGTTCGCTGGTAAACCTATTCCGGTAGTTGCCTCTATCTGTACATCGTATCCGGAGTTCGTCCAAGATGATCCGGCAGTTGCGACGGATGTCGCGATCGGCAATGTAGAGTTCGAAGTCAAGAAAAACTGGGCTCGGCTCTGTGCGTTCATGGATGCCAAGCCCTAATCCTAACCAAAACCCGTAGAAAACCCAAAAAGAAAGAAAAAGAGGAAAAGTAGAAAATGCAAAAAGTACTAACTCCAGCGGAACGTTTGATTGTCGGCTTCGACTTCAAACCAGATCGTGCCAAAGGGCAAAATGCCCAATGGGTCTACGATAGTGTCTTGCGTCTCGCGGATAATCTCGCGGGTATCGGATGTATCGCCAAGGTCAATTCGGCATTGCGTTTGTATGGCTACGATCTGATCGATGTACTTCATGGTCGTGGCCTACAGGTCTTCGCTGATCTGAAGTTCTACGACATCAAAGAAACCCTTGCAACTGACGGCGTGATCTTGCGCGAAACAAAGCCGGAAATCGTGACGGTGGCTTGTTGTGCGGGAGTCGCCGCGATGAAGGCCTTGAAAGCCGAGTTGCCGGATTCCGAAGTCCTCGGCGTTTCGGTCCTTACCGGTCTTGATGATGGTGATACTGACACAATGTTTGGTTGTCTGGTCTCAGACGCGGTCATGCGTTTCGCAGGGCTTGGAGCAGATGCCATGCTTGGCGGATTTATCTCCGCACCAACGGAAGTTAGAGCACTTCGTCTCGCGTTCGGGGAATTGTTCTCGTATAATACACCGGCGATTCGTCCCTCGTGGGCGGAAGTGAAGGGTGATGGACAGAATCAGAAACGTGTCATGACTCCAGCTGAGGCAATTAAGGCGGGTGCAGATCGAATCGTTGTTGCTCGACCAATCGTTCAGGCTGCGAATCCTCGCGAAGCGGCGTTGCGGACCATTGATGAAATTGCATTGGTGGCGTAAGTAACGCCAAGTTCCAGTGAATCTCAACTTGTAAATCAAAACCCAGCTCGCGTACCAAATCGGTATGTGGGCTTTTTCTTTTTACACAGCTTATTCACTTTACGTACTTTTTTATTCTCCATGCTATAATTCCCCCATGCAAACATACGCCATTAGTTCAAACGTGCGCATACTCGACCGGAAAGATCGTGAATATGTTCTCACGATCAAAGACCTGCCACCGGAAGGGAAGCCACGCGAGAAATTGTTAGCCCAAGGTCCAGAAGCTCTCAATGTCAAAGAGCTTATGGCGGTGGTTTTGACCACGGGCACAACCAAGGAAGGCGTTATGGAAATGACAGATCGTATTATTCGTGATTATGGTGAGCGAAGTATTTTGGCAGAAAAAAATGCCACAAAACTTGCCAAAGACATGGATATCCCAATCGTCAAAGCTTGCGTCATTGTAGCGGTTGGAGAGCTCGGCCGTCGTTTCTATGATCGTAATGAGTCCGGTTTTGCGACAATTCGTAATGCCAAGGACGCTTACAATTATTTGCAAGACATGCGTAATTTACCAAAAGAACATTTACGTGGACTATATTTGAATAGTCACAATCATATTATTCGTGACGAGGTTATTTCTATTGGTACCATCAATGCCAATATGATACACCCTCGCGAAGTTTTTCGTCCTGCTATCGAGTGCAATGCTGCCGCTGTCGTTCTTGCACACAATCATCCATCAGGCGAAGTTACGCCAAGCGCCGAGGATATCGAAGTTACACATCAACTTATCCAAGCTGGGAAGATCTTGGGTATTTCACTATTGGACCACGTCATTATCACCAAAGATACGTTCACAAGCGTGAACGCGAACTATTAGTAAGCCGCACGAAAAAGTTTGCGGCTAATTTAAAATGATACGCGATTATATGTTAGTTTCACCATCACTTGATGGTATTTTGAGTCACGATACTTTGAGTTACGAAGG
This sequence comes from uncultured bacterium, assembly GCA_903905325.1. Taxonomy (GTDB): domain Bacteria; phylum Patescibacteriota; class Minisyncoccia; order Phycocordibacterales; family PALSA-1337; genus C7867-002. The sequence continues at coordinate 12,120 of CAIVGA010000066.1, read as the reverse complement.
GATAGAGAGGCCTATAGAAATTATTAGAGCATTAGATGGGCCAGCGAAAAGGAAGGTTGGCAAAATAGGTGAAGGTAAAGATGATGTCATTGTAAGTCCGCTTACAGAAACTGAACATGAAGTATTAGAGAAATATTTCCATGATCTTTATGGTGTATTTATGAAAAAACTATCACAATTTGTCATAGCTCCTGATGCACAAGCTAATGATATTGTTCAATTGCAAGCCATGCTTCAGGAGATGATAAAAGTGAAAGGGTTGAAAGGGAGGTAGGTGACGCCGCTAAATGGCTTTGTTGAGCCACTCAATATGCTTGACACATGGCTATTGAGTATGCTATAATTCGCGGTAGCTAAGGTTCTTTGTAAAGAACAGGAAAGCTGATGCAGAACAAAACGGGCTTCTAAGCCCAAAACAAAACGCAGTACAAAGGAGGCAGCAAGTGAAAGTGCAAGATCAAAAAAATGCAGCGAAGAGTCCGATTAACGTCCAAACAACTCTGATCCACGTAAATCCCCATTTCGATGAGATGGTTGGGTATTACGTGTTTCGGAACTATGGGGAAGCTCTTTTCCCAGGTGCCGCTAAGGCGTGCGTCCAGTATGCCGCGCATGAAGTGCTCGGTACGGACGCAATCTACGATCGTGACGCCGTTGTACCGATCGGTCGCGGTCTTGGTCGTTTCGATGATCACGAGCTTGGTGACGGGGTTGAAGAGTGTTCGGCGACATTAGTTGCCAAGTATCTCGGGGTGCAAGATAATCCCGAACTGAAATCCCTTCTCACTGAAACACTCCGGTTTGATCTCAAACCAGAATGTCCAGCGACGCGGTTGCCCGAGCTGATCAAGGTTGGCCACCGCAATGGTATCGATCAGAGCCTGGTGTTCAGTTACACCTACAACATGATCGAAGCGATCGTGTGGGCGGTGAAGTACGGTACGGGCCCAGTCAAAGGTGAGATTTCGTTGGCGAAGGCCTATGAGATGCTCGTCGCCGAAAACAACAGCGCCTTGTCGCAAGATGGGCGTGTGCGGGATCGGATGAAGAAATTAATTGGGCAGAGCGAGGCGCAGAACGATTCTGTGACCGAGCTCGCGTTCGCGTTCAAGGCAATGTTTCGGCGCGGGTACGCCCAAGCGGACATCATGCCAACTATCCGGTTCTGGCTTCACACAATGGAGCTAGACCAAATCGCGTTCATGGAAACCGTTGCTGAAGTTAAAACGCAACGGCCAGTCGTGATTCGTGCGTTGATCGATGGCAAGGAAACGCGTCTCCGGTTGATGGTGTGTGAGGGTGACAACCCCCACTTCCAAAAAGCGGCCCGTTACCTTGGGAATGACATTGTGCTGGTGCGTCAAATCGCCGGCAATGTTCAGATCCACACCAACAAAGCCAAAGAAATCGGCATCTCGTTGGTGGATGCGGTCCGGATGATTCGGATGCTCGAAATTCCCGAAGTCAAACGGAAGGACGTGGACTGGAAAGTACTGGGTTGCATCGACGAGTACCCGGGTGTTGATCGGTGGTTTTATTTCGCGAAAGCGGAAGCCCTGTTCAACGGCAGCCTGACGGTCACCAAATTGCCGAGTCGCATTACGACGGAGCGGTTGGTGGACGTTCTGCAGCACGCGTTTCACCCGCAAGGTGTTGCGACATGGTGCAATAGCTACCGGATTCGGATGAATAAGCCGCAAGCTCAAGTGGCTAAAGCATCCCAGTCAGCCAAATCAGTTCCGGCCACCACTGCTGCAGCTGTTGCAGTCATGTCCTAATCCTGTTCTAACACGTCGCGTAGTTTGTTTGCACGACGATTCGTATGTAGTGTGAAAGGGGTTTACTCGAGACGTTTTCGAGTATGCCCCTTTTCTTTTAACCGCTTTTCTTCTTCGCGTTAGCCTTTTCTTCTGGAGGTTTGCACGGTAAACTAGTGCTATGTCCTCCCGTGACTTTTTCAAAGGTAAGCGTATCGCTGTCATTGGCCTAGGTCCTCAAGGTGAAATGACGAGTGATATCAAATTTTTGATAAAAGCTGGAGCCATAGTCTCAGTTTATGATCTTCGAAGCGAATCCAGAGTAAAAGAGCACATAAACGCTTTACGTGAGGTTGGCCTAGCTAGTTATGTTTGTGGCTCTATTCCAGCTGACGATCTTTTGGATATGAATTTGATCCTTCTTTCTTATGAATATCCCCGCGACTCTATGTGTCTCGCTCAAGCCCAAAAAGCCAAGATCAAAATCGAATATCCAGAGACTCTATTTTTCAAACTTTCACCTCCTGTTACTGTAGTTGGTGTTATGGGTTCATGCGGAAAATCAACGGTTGTTTCTATGTTGGCACCAATGTTACAAACTGTTGCCAAAGAAGGTGAGCAGAATTTTTTTACAATTGATCCTGAAACAGATGACGGCATCCTTGTTCATTTAAAGAAAATCAAAAGTGGTGACATTATACTTATTCGTATGATTGAAACCATGGTCAGGGAATTGCACACAATGCATATAAGTCCTAATGTTGCTGTGTTCACGACTGTTCCACCAAAGGGTGCTTACGTAAAATCACCATTCGAAATTGTTGCTTATCAAACTTACAACAATTTTATAGTGGCTAACGACTCTGTAATAGATGCTACGCATACACATGATTTCCAGCCAAAAGCTAAAATGTTACGTACCAAAGCTTCGCTTCTTCCGGTAGACTGGGAATTTTTTGGTAGAGGAATACATGATCGTAACAATGCCTCCTTGGCAATACAGGTCGCGCAACTTTTCAAGGTGAACGAAGATATTATTCGCGGTACTATAGAAAAATGGAAACCTTTGCGTGGTCGTATCGAATTGGTAAAGAAAGTCAAAAATGTAGAATTTTATAATGACACAGCGTCGATTTCTGCAGCATCTACACAAGCTGCTATTTTGGCCCTAAGTAATGGCGTTTTTGAAGAAGGGGCAACTGGCGATACCAAGAATATAGTTTTGATTTATGGTGGTGCCGATAGTGATCATGATTACAAATCTTTGTATACAATGATGCCAAAATATGTTCGTACGCTTATTTTACTTCCTGGAAGTGGAACTTTGAGAGAGCGTCCTATTATAGCTGGTTTGGAAAATGTAGAAATTTGTGCAGTTGCTTCTGTGGAGGAAGCGGTAAATATTGCTTATGAAAAAGCTGTTATGGGTAAAATGATGGATAAAGATAAAAAAAGTGTGACACGTGTACTCTTTAGTCCAAGTTTTGGCGCTGGAGGTTTGGATAGGTCTAGAAAAGAAAGAGGTGAAAGGTTTGTAAAAGCAGTCAGATTGCTAAAATAAAAATTAGAATTTTGTAGGACTTAGCAATACTATTCACCAGTTATTATACAAACTGTAGAGCCCTTTATTTCGTAGCCAACATGTCCAGCTTTCATAGCACCAACGACTGACAATACACCGTTAGGTGAAATCTCAATTCCTGCATATGTTTTTACTAAGCTAATAGCTGTCTCGATATCTTCATTGATTGCACACCATCCTGTACCTCCGGTCTTTTTTATAAGAGGAATAAGGGCATTTTTTCGTAGAGCTGTTTTGTCTACTATAGCATCTGCTAATGAAGTTTCTTCTTCTTTGTCACAGACATTGAAGGCATCTGATAATGCGTGTGTAGCTGAAGTCTGAACTATGTGAACCTGGATTGGTAATTTCTTTTCAATAAAATATGTTGCCAATGCTTGAGCCGTTGAGCCAGATGAGCTTCCGATAAATACAGCTCCAACATTATGTATATAAGATATTTCTTCTGCAAGTGCTCTATAGCCTACCAATGCCTCATCATCTGAAGATTGACGTAAGCTTGTTGCGCCTTCTCTCACGGCTTCTGAAACGGCTTGAAGAGGTCGTTCTTTTATATAAACGTTGGTGTGTTGGTTTATGGCTGATTTTATTTTTTCTAATTTACATGGAGCAATGTTTTGGCCAACAAATATGTCTAATGATATTGAAGGATCATTTAATTCCTTTATATATAAAGCCGCGGCCAATGCTGCATTACCGGATGATGATATGGCAAATTTCTTTTTTCCAATAGTTTTGTAGTGGTCTATCATTACAGGGATAGAACGTCCCTTGTGAGAACCGTAAGGATGCAAGTCTTCACGCTTGAAGTATAAGTCGTTTAGGCTTAAGACTTTTGCGAGTTTTAGATATTGTTCGTAAGGAGTTACCATGTTTATTGCAGACCCATTGTATTTGCTATAGTAGCTTATTTCTTATATCATGGAAAGACGCCAAAAGGGTCGTTTTTTACTTATTATTTTATGTCTAATCAACACATAACACTTATGAATTCAAAATGCGTTTGTCCAGAATGTAAAAATCTTGTCGATCTTTCACGTTATCCCAATCTTGCGCCAGGTATGGTCATAGAGTGTAACCATTGTGGTATGACTCTTCTTGTAAAAGAAATCGCCGCTGGAACTGTTAAGACGGAGATTGTTGATGAAGGGAAGTAAAATATTAAAATAAACAAAAAACCTACCACCCGGCAGATTTTCTGCACGACTGATAGGCTGTGACCCGAACTTAACTTTTCAAGAGGAACACTGCGGACGCTGCTGCCAGTACGAAACCAGCAATCTTGGAAGGGGAGGCGTGTCCGTCATTTACGAAGATGTCATAAATGGTAGGCATTGCTGTCTGGGTTACGATCATAACCACAAACAGTGCACCCACTGATTCTTTCGGTGCTTTGGCAAGCATCGAATTGAAGAACAGCAGGCCAATTGCACCAAGTACACCGGCGCCAATGACCAGTGGCCATTTGACGTCTGCCATGTTTCCCCATGTACCCCATGAGAACGGAGCAACAAAGATTAATGCGATTAGTGCAAACAGCACCGAAGATGCATTACCGTTCATACCGCCTCGATTCATGAGAAGGGGCCATAGACCCCAAAAGATACCCGCTATCAGGGCTTTGACTTGTAGACTATTCATACGAACCTCCATTAAGGGTTGACTAACTATGTTGTTTTGTTGTTTTCAAATTCCTGCTATTTAGCTATTATAATACAAATAGCACCATAAAGTCAATAGTATGTAATTTAAAATACTCAAATTTAAGCCAATTTCTTTACGGTTTCCTCTATCATTCCTCTAAAACCGTGGGAGCCTAGAAAAGCGATAACGTCACTTTTTTTGCAATTAGAAATTAGAAATTCAACCAAGTCTTTATCTTCTGAAATATATTTTACATTCTTATGTGTCTTGGCTATCGTCGCAGTCAATTCGTCTCCTTCCATGGGAGCTTCGATTTTACTCGAATTGACGGCTTTTAAATTAGCTTTTGAATCCTCAGCGACTTTCAATTTTGTTAAACGAGGGATAATAACCAAGTCTGCGTCTTTAAAAGCATTATCATATTTTGTCATGGACTCACGACTACGACCGCCAATATTTGGTTCAAATACGACGATTACTTTTTCATTATAAATTGCTCGAAGTGTTGAAAGTACAGAACGAGCTTTCTCTGGGGAATGCGCGATGTCGTCTATTACGGTTATGCCACCACTTTCAGAAGCACCGTCCAACCTTTTTTCCATGCGCCTTTTCAAACCTTTGAATTTAGCAATTGCTTCAATGATTTTATCTGCAGTAACTCCAAGTTCGTGTGCCATAGCAAAACATCCTGTGATGTTTTCGGCTTGAAAAGCACCCATCATTGGTGAGTGCACATTGTATTCCTTGCAATTGTGAGTGATAACAAAATCAAGACCATCAGTATTTTGAGAAATTTTGGAATAAACATAAGAAGAAGTCTGACCAGAGACTTCGCCACCATCTCGTCCGTATAAAACTTTTTTATCTTTGAATTCGCCAAGAACTTTTCTTACTCCTTCATGATCCGCACAACCCACAATAAAATTAGCGCCAGAAATCAATTTTTTGAAAGTATCAAAATAAGCTGTTTCTGTTGGATATAGATCAGCATGATCCCAAGAGACAGCTGTAAGTAAAAGGTGAGTAGGTTTGTAATAAAAGAATTTTGCGGTTGGATCAGTTGGCGAACTCTTATATTCATCACCTTCAAAGACGCTCCATTTGCTATCTGTTAGGCGAGCCGAAGATTTATGAGAAGATGAAACGCCACCAAACATATAAGTTGGATTATAACCAGCGTGGTCGAGTATAAAAGAAAGCAAAGCTGAAGAAGATGTTTTACCCCAAGTTCCGACGCAGACTACAGAATTTTCTTTAGCAAAAAAAGTGCCAATTATTTCTGGATAAGAATACATAGGGATATTGTGTTCCTTTGCGTAAGCTGTCTCCGGGTTTTGACTACCAGAAGCAGCTCCAACCATGACGACGTCTGGTATACCATTTTCGATCATTTTTTCTGGATGCCAACCAGCATAATAAGAAATCTTATGTTTTTCTAATTCAGTAGAAATTGGTGGAAAGAATCCTTTATCACTTCCAGTGACTTTAATTCCACGTTCTTGGAAAGCGATGGCTAGCGCACTAGTTGCTACACCACAAATACCTATGACATGAACGTGTTTAGGTAATTTTAGTGAATCGATCATAATTTTTTTCGCTACTACATTTTAGCAGAAGTTAGAATTTCCTTCACCGATCCAAGATTGTCTCGCCAAGCTTTACCATCGAACCATTCAAGCCCTTCGAATTGTAATTTGTAAGTATCACCAGGTCTCTGAAGTGATCCCAGATAAATGTATCTTTTTCCAGAATCTTGTGCGTATTGAACAGCTTCCACCATCATTCCAAGTCCCATATCTTTGGGCGCAGATGATAAATCATAAAAAGGGAATGAATAGTGAAGAATCTCGGAGTTGGAATAACATATTGCATAACCCAATTTGTAACTCAGAAGTGTATTGAAGTTACTTTTTTCGACATCAGTAAGCATTTCTTTTATTTTATTCGCACTCATGATTCCTACACCAAATTTTGCTTCATAAAAGTCTTTGGCCAGTCTACCAATAGTCCAATTGTAATTTAAAAAGGGAAGTGTCGTGACATTTAATCCAAGTCCACCAGTTTTTCCGTCGGCACCAACCTTTTTTAAAATTCTGCGATTTTCACTTGTTAGTGCAAACTTTTTTAGATCTATACGTACACTTCTCGTCTGCTGCATAATACCTTTTCCAAGACGCGTAAATACGTAGCCACGACCATATGCAAGAGAAATTTCTTTCTCTGAGGCATTATCTAAAGTTTTTTGATCCCAATGCAAGTAATTCATAAGAGTGATTTTAACATGAAAATGATGCCTAGGTGTGGGATATGGTCGGTTGAAAGTAATGAGGTCGCAACCAGCTAAAAATGGAATTAGACCTTATGTTTTGAGCCGTATTTTGGTGATGAAAAATCTTCTGCGACCTCAATGATTTGTAAAATGATGGTCAGCTTTTGACCTCATTTGTTAATACTTTGATTTTATCTAGCCACGTTGACATACCCATGCCAGTAATATAGTCTTTGAAGAGTTGCCACAGAACAGTTCACTACTTAACAAAGGAACAAGTATGAGTGATACGCCCATTGGAACTGACACACAGTCAATCGTCGATCTTCTCGAAAAATTGGAAAGGTGTATAAAGTTTGGAGGCCACCCCGCCGAGGTTGAATTTAACCGATCGGATGAAAAGGGTCCTTTGGTAGCGTTGGGACCGAAGATATTCGCTGTCCTCGCGACACATATCAAGTCCAGGTTTTCAAACATGAACACTAGTCAACTGGATCCGAAATCAGTCGATTGGGATATGTTTGGCGTCTGGGTCTGGCTCATCGCAACGATTCGTGACAAACACAATCTTCCGGATACACCCTATCCGAAAAATGTGCCATTCGGGGACCAGAACATCACGGCATGGTATGAATATTGCGTTCGCAACCAGTGCTAACATCCGTCTTAATGGAAAGAAATTTTCAAAAAGGCGGTTTTTTTATTTTACCTAATTAAACTGATTTAACGCTTTATGCCTAATTTTAATGCAACGCCAACCAGAATCCAAAGACCACGAACATAAAGTGCACAACCCAGAAACGCATAACAGTTTTTTCTTCACTCCAACCCTTGAGTTCGAAGTGGTGATGAAGTGGTGCCATTTTGAAAATTTTTCGTCCGAGAGTATAGCGTGATGCAACTTGAATGACGACAGTGAGCGCCTCGATATAAAACATAAACCCAAGGAAAAAGAGAGTTGTGATTTCACCGATCGCCATGGCATTGACTGCTAGAAGTGCGCCGAGGCTCAAGGATCCCACATCACCCATGATAAATCGCGCCGGTTTTATATTGAAATAAGTATAAGCTGCAACTGCTCCGACGGTCGTGGCATTCAAAATAGCAATTTCACCAAAACCATTAATCCAACTGAGAAGTGTAAGTGCACTAAAAGTTATAATAAGCATTCCGCCAGCAAGACCATCCATACCATCAGCAATGTTGACGGCGTTGGCAGTGAACATGACAATGAATATAATTATGGGAACAATGAACCAGCCGACATTGATGGGGGATATTGTCCAACCGAATATTGTTTGGTCTTGGAATGGTAAATAAATAAAATGCCAAGCTGGTCCGAGCTTTGTATAAATCCACCACGCCGTGAGTGCTCCGGCGATAAACTGCAGAGTTAATTTTTCATGAACGAAGACACCGCGATTTGTCCGTGAACCGAACCATACTGACAAACGCTTGAACATTGTCCAAGGAAAAGTCACGATATACCAAAGTCTCATGCGCCATTCTTTGTGCACACGAATTAGGTTGATGACATGGCCGAGTTTTCGTGAATGTCTTTCTGATCCATACACATTCAAAAGATCATCGATAGCACCCAAAGCCGCGGAAATAAGCATGACTCCGACAGGTACAAATGTGAAGCTTCTTGACCAGTTAAAAAAGTAAGTAATCACGGCGACGGTGATTACTATTAGAAGACCTCCCATTATCGGTGTGCTGGATTTGTAGGCGTGAGAACCGACGGTGGCGAGCTCTGTTTTTGGGGTTTTAATGACGTGAAAACGGTACAAAAAACTGGTCAAAAAAGGGGCCCAAAGGAAGGCTACGATAGCCCCTATAAGGGCAAAACCGATGATATAGGCCAAATCTACTGTGCCTTGCAGGATTGTTATCATGCATACACATTAACACGTAAATAGGGGGTGGGACAAGGTTATTTAGACAACCCTCCTAATCTCCATCTTTGATTTTTTAGCCCTCTCAAGCATTTGATTTTCTGACCATTGTGCTTCTAAAATATTTTTGCTTGCGTTAGTCAATTCAATTTTTCCTTGCCTCACCCCCGTTCCGTATAATCCATCTTCCGGGTATGCGACAGCGTGAGTATAATAAATCGCCACTGGTTTAGAATTCTGTGGCACCGAGTCTTGATAATCCACTCTGTGCACGACTAGGATATGATCTCTGTCATTATTATCTGGTCCGCCAATCATCGCGATCATATCACCTGGTGCAATCTCTTTTAAATTAACAACTGAACTATTTTTATCATCAGCAAGTGTTGAGACATCACAATTTTCTACAGGACGAAGTTTGGCACGGATTTTCCCAAAGAATCCACGTCTATTAATAAAAGAAATGTGTTTCTTGAGACTTCCTTTACCATTCGATTCACTTTCAGCGTTGAGAATATAATAAGCTAGAGCCGAACAGTCTATGCCAATCTTATTATCAACAATAAGTTTTTTTAGGGATTCCGGAATCAGCGTCTCAATTGATACATGATTTTTTACCAAAATAGATGTGATCTCATCTCGAATTTCTCTTGGACTACCTTTTCCTATATATGTTCGCAAAGCGTGCCTAAGATTCACTGTTTTATTATTGAAATAGGGTATTGAACATACCGCTCCACCAACCGTAAAATTTATATACTGATCTATGATTGACATGGCACTAGATGATAAGGTTTTTGAATTCATAGAATTTCGAGTATTTCTTTTCCACGAGCATTAAATTTGCCATGGGTTTCCATGATACCTTTTTGCGACTGGATACGCAGAAGATCTTCATTGATAGCTGTGTTTGGATATCCGATGACACGATATCCCAACAATTCTAGTGTGCCAGAAATTTCGTCGGTCGGAACATCAATAAGACTATTGGCACTAGTATGAATTTTTTTTGTAATACGTTGAATAATTTGAGCGCCGTCATTGATAGGGATAATCGGAGTTGAATCAATGTTTTTACCTGAAATCGCTGCTATATGTGCCTCAAAAATTGTTGCTCCAACCAAACCGTTTCTACGATTTTCTTCTTGTAGGAATGATTCGTAAGTTGTTGAAGCTGGTTGTCTTGCGTTTATTTCAATAAGAAAAATTCGTCCACGCTCATCATCTTTTATAAAATCCAAGCCAAACAGACCCTTCCACCCGTCACGTGACATCAAAGCACCAATTTCTTTGGCCATGTTATGAATTTCTTCAATTTCAGCTTCGGACAAAATTGAGTGCGTCAGACTCCAATCGTTTCCTATTGTGCTGAAAACATTATCGGTGAAAGGTGGTAGGCCGGTAATCTGATAGCTGATATTTCCGAGAAGAACCTCCGATTTGTTTACAACAACATTTATTGTGAATGAAGGACCGTTTATGAAACTTGTGGCACGTGCCGTTCTTTCTGGGAATTTACTTTTGAGCTCAGTGAGTTCGGCGTCGCTATTTATGAGTATTGTTCCAAGACCAGTATGTCCGTGTTCCCATTGAATTATCAGAGGTTCTTTTTTCCAAACCAAGTCTTTTGTTAAAGCAACAGTGTGAGGAGGCAAGTATTTATTTCCAAGTTCACCTAGCCAAGCAATTTGAGTTATTTTGTTTTCTATTTTTTCGGCCAATTTTGAAAAAGGGTTGAGTAAAGTCCAGCCGTTTTCTTTGACAACTGCTTCTATTAGAGCGGTGTTTTTGAAAACCATTATAGGGGAGTCAATAAGTTTTTTTGCAATATTACTTTTCAAAAGTGCGACAGTGTCTAGAAGTCCTTGACTAATTGCCATGTCTTTATTGTCCACATTTATGTCTGCTGCACTTATCAAATGCACAAAATCTGGATAATTTTTCTGTATGGATTCAGAATAAGGGGTGCGGTTGGTGATGATTATGTAGTTTTCACTTGGTTCTGTACCAAGTGCACGTTCAATATCGCGTGTGACATAAAAAATTTTCATATATTATAAAGTCTAATACAATTTGGCGTCGTTCACAAATCATGATAATGTGAATTTATGACCAATTCGAACGCGGTTTTATACATCGTTGCAACTCCGATCGGTAATCTCGAGGATATTACTATTCGTGCACTAAAAATACTCGCTAGTGTAGATGTAATTCTCTGTGAAGATACTCGCATGACAAAGAGATTGCTCACTCGTCACGAGATCAATACAGCGACTATTTCTTATCATGCCTATAGTAAACTTTCAAAAGTCGAACAAATTATACAACTTCTCAAAGAAGGTAAAAAACTTGCTTTGGTTTCTGATGCTGGCACTCCTGGTATTTCTGATCCTGGTGCAGAATTGGTCTCGATTATTCGCCGTGAATTGGTGGCTGAAATTTCTGACGGTTCTGTGAAGATTGAATCTGTCCCAGGTCCTTCAGCTTTGACCGCTTCATTATCTATTTCAGGGGTTCCTTGTGCGAATTTTATATTCCTTGGTTTTTTGCCTCACAAAAAGGGAAGGGAGACCTTGTTCAAGGAAATTGTATCAAGCCAGAGAACTTGTGTGTTTTATGAATCACCTCATCGGATTATGAAAACATTGGAGTCATTGAATACACATTTTGAATTTATATCAAGCTCAGCAGTTGGCGACTATTTGGATAAGCCGAACAAAAAAGTTACAGTCTGTCGTGAACTGACAAAAGTTTTTGAGGAGGTGGTAGGTGGTTCGGCCGGTGTGGTCTTAGATTATTTTTCCAAAAATTTCGATAAAGTTCGCGGAGAATTCGTTGTTATTGTTTCAAACCTGTAAGCCGCATCGTATACAAAATTTCCTTGTACCCTAGATTATTTAGTCCCTTCTCTGTATAATACGCGGTAGCGGATTTCCCCGCGGCTCTGCCGCGCGGTACCTTGCAGGAAGG
>CAIVGA010000065.1 GCA_903905325.1 uncultured bacterium | reverse complement strand
GGTCTAATGGTAATTTAAGCAGTCTGTTTGCGTAGTATTTCAGTAGTAATCTTCCTGATTCTTTCTTTGTTTTTTCCCCGATGCGCGCCCAAAAGATTCTTGAGGCGACTCCAATAACCATCCAATGAATTAGTGGTGTTTGAAATGTTTAGGTCCGGATATTTTTGATATGTAAATAGAAATGGCAGGTTTTTTCTAAGGCTGTTGTAAGCCGATCTAACCCGGCGATGTGTATACCTCCAATGTCTGGTGCCAAGCGGATATGTCTTTTCATTAATGAAGGCTCCATACTTTTTGAACCATTCATCAAGCTCACGAGTCAAAGTCTGTTCGTCTGTCTTCGATATTGAAAATCCGATTGTAAGCAATGTCTGACCAGCTTCTGTCTCTGGTCGCAAAGTCAGTTTCCTCTTAATGGTTTGTAACTGATGGAACTGACATATCTGTACTGGTATACCTCGAAAAACCGTTGGTATGCCTGTCCTGCCGTCTAAAATGACCGCCTTCAATTGAAAGCCCCTGGACTCAAGGTTTGCTTTCAGTGCAGCATATCCTTCTTTGGTTTCAGATGGAATCCATGCCCATCCAAGGTTAACTTTGAGATTAGGTTCACGAGCAGCAAGTAATACATCATCACCTAAATGAGTAGCATCAAAAACACACACAACTTGTTGTGGTGGTATCTGAATGCTTGGTCGAGTCTCGACACGGTCAATGATATGCCGTATGGTCTTCTCGCTTTTTCCGTATGCCTCAGTTAGGTCTTTGACCGTTTGTCTTTTCCAGACATGATCCTTCCAAATCTTTTGGTCGGACTTGCTCGGCCTTCTTTTATTTTGAAATTGATTACCACAACCTAAGCATTTGTAGTGTTGAATATTTCTCCTCTTCCCATTCTTCTTTACCTCCGTTTTACTGCATTCTGGACACTTTTTTTACGCATGGTATGTAGTTAATTAATCTTTTACCAATACAGGCTAACACAGAATCGTCATTTCAGACTGCTTAAATTACCATTAACTCTCAAAAATCGTGTAATAGTTTCATTTTTACTGTATAATATATTGTATCAGAATAAACGTAGCTGATATACATGTATAAAAATAATAAATATTTTCTAGTTTCATTTATTACAGTAACTATTTTTTTGCTTACTAGTTTTTCGGAGGCCCATGCTCAAGTTTCTGGATCATATGATTTACATGGTTGGGCATGGTCTTCTAACGTTGGATGGATTAGTTTAAATTCCTCTGATACCGGGTCTGGCGGTGGCCCATATAAGGTTCAAATGTTGAGTGGTGGAGATTTATCTGGTTATGCTTGGTCTTCCAACCTTGGTTGGATTAGTTTTAATACAAATGATCTTGTTGGTTGTCCGTCTGTTACTGCTGGTAATATTGATGTGAATACTGGAGCAATTACTGGCTCGATTAGAGTTGTTTCTGGTATTGGCAGAAATGATGGATGGAATGGGTGTCTAGAACTTTCTGGTGTCAATCACTTATCGCCAGATCAGTCTGGAAATATGGGTGTTACATATAATAATAGCAATGGTAGTATCGGTGGATACGCATGGGGAAGTGATGTTATCGGCTGGGTTCAATTTATGGGTACTTGTGATAGTAATTGCGGTTATCAATTCATTAGCCCTACCATTTCTGTGACATCGTCTGCAACAGTAACCATGGGAACATATCCAACATTGAGCTGGACACTGAATAACTTTGGACCATATGATACATGTCGTGGTGATGGCTCTCCTGACAATTCAATCTTTCCACGAATAGGCGACAGAGATTGGTCCGCAACAACAAGTAGTTCAGGTCAGTCAAATCTTCCTGTTACCAATCAATCAGTCTATGTATATACTGTAACTTGTTATTCGCATGATCTGAAAGCCACACTTAGCGCATCAACAACTGTCACTGGTATCGCTCCAGCTCAGGTAACTGTGTCTCTTACACCTAATGATGCTGCATATTGTAGCACCTCGGGTAGTGGTACATATAATCAAGGTGCTACAGTTAATGCTATAGCCATCCCCAAATCTGGTTATAAATTTGATAGCTGGACACAGGGAGGTACGGTTATCTCTACCTCAGCAAACTTTATTTTGATCGCTTCTGATACGACAACACTTATAGCTAACTGCTCATTGATAAGAGTGCCAGTTATAGGTCCTAGGAATGAGCCTCTGCCACCAATAGATAATGTCCTACTCTACATTGGTAATAGTCCAACTGATGCGCTTATTAATGGTTGGAAAAGACTAACAGGGCCAGTAGGTATTCCATTTGCAGTTGTCTGGAGTGTCCCTGATATATTCAAAAAGGGTGATTGTAGCCCGGACCTCGCATATCCATCAGGTCCAACACCTGACTGGAGTTGGTCTACAAGTACCATTAACTCTGCTATTGTGAATGGTTTAGGTGGAAGTATGTCAATTAGCTTATCAGCGATCGGAGCAAAAGCTGGAACATATAAGTTTTCTTTATCCTGTACAAATAGCAGCTCTGTTACAAGAATAGCAACACCGGTAACACTACGTCTTAACACGTCAACAACGGGGGAGATATAGGGGATAGGAGATTTGAGGCGAAAATAATTTAATTACTTACTCAGCAAGTCTTCAACTACTGATTTGACATCAGATCCATCGGCTTTTCCTGCAAGTTCCTTCATTATCAAACCGACAACTTTGCCTGGTGATTTTGGATCGAAATTACTTTGAGATTTTATAGCTTCAAGTCTAGAATGAGCCACGACTCTGATCTCCTGCTTACTCATCATTCTTGGCATGAAGGCCTCCAGTATTATAAGTTCAGCTTTCTCCTTGTTGGCTAAATCCTCACGACCTCCATTTGTGAATTGCTCGATTGAGTCTTTGCGTTGCTTTGCACTTTTCTTTATTAGAGCTAATACTTTTTCGTCTGACAAAAATTCAGTAGATGGTTTTCCTGGTTTTGAGGCGGGAGAATTAATCATTTCATTTGTAATAAGTGCAGACAAACCGCGAAGTGTGTCTAGGCGAATCGTATCCTTTGCACGCAAAGCTTCTTTTATTTGCTCTTTGATGGTTGAGTGAATCATGAGATAATACTAACATAATTTCATATATGGAAATAACCCTAATTATCCTACTCGTTATAGCCTTTGCAGTCATAGGTTTTTTGGCATTTACGCTATTTCGTGGAAAAAATACTAGCTTGAATGGCGGCGAAGTATCAAATGGTGCCAATGGAACAAGTGATGGTCTCAAACTCATCGCTGACCAGGTAAATGAGCTCCGCCGTAGCATGGACTATAAGCTTGGCGAGAATACAAAGGAAGTCAGCACAGCTTTGCACCGCCAGTTTAGTGAATCTCAACGTCTTATAAAAGATATTACGAATGAGTTGGCTCAAGTCAAAGAAACAGGGAAGCAGGTCGTAGGTTTTGCTGATCAGCTTCAGTCTTTGCAAGATATTTTAAAAAATCCAAAACAACGCGGAATTCTAGGTGAATATTATTTGGAAACTTTACTGAAGAATGTCATGGCACCTGGTCAATATCAGATGCAATATGCCTTCAAAAATGGCGAGATAGTAGATGCGGCAGTTTTTATAAATAATAAAGTTATTCCAATAGATTCAAAGTTTTCGTTAGAAAATTATAATAAATTGGTCGAGGAAAAGAATCCAGCTGAGCGCGACAAACTTGAAAAATTATTCGTGAACGATCTAAAAAATCGTATTGTAGAAACTGCCAAATATATTAGACCAGATGAGGGTACTCTAGACTTCGCTTTCATGTTTATTCCTCATGAGGCTATTTATTATGATCTTTTGGTTAACAAAATTGGCGCTCTTCAAGAAGAAACTGATAGTTTGATTCAGCGCGCAGCTAGTAAGTATAAAGTTATTATAGTTTCCCCAACTTCATTTTTGGCGTATTTACAGACAGTTTTGCAAGGTCTTAAGGCTCTCAAGATAGAAGAAAAAGCTATAGATATCATCAAGCGTGTTGGTGAACTTGGTGTGCATCTAAAGCGTTATGAGGAATATCACGGCAAACTTGGTGCGTCTCTCGGTACAGTTGTGAGTCACTATGAAAATTCTGGTAAAGAATTCAAGAAACTAGACAAAGATGTTATGCGTATAACAGGGGAGGCGCCGGGACTTGAGGTGCCGGTGTTGGAGAAGCCGGATATTGCATAATATCCTTGGCTGTGTAATAATGCTCCCCACATATGAAACCAACGGAATTCGCTATTATTGAGACAGGAGGCAAGCAATACAAGGTCGCCAAGGGCGATATTGTTACTGTTGAGAAGCTTTCTAATACTCATAAAGAAGGTGATAAAGTTGTTTTTGATAAGGTTTTACTCTGGGATAACGGTACGGACACATCTATTGGTACACCATATATTGCCAAGGCGGAAGTCAAAGGTACTGTCACAGAAATTGGTCGTCTTGCCAAGGTTTTGGTTGTTAGATATAAACAGAAAAGTCGTTCTGGTTGGAAGCGTAATGGTCACCGCCAACCTTTTGTTAAGGTCAAAATTGACGCATTAAAATAAAAAGCACCAAGTAGGTGTTTTTTGATGCCATTTCAGTTGTGATCTTAAGTTTTTCGTACCGGCATGTTCCACCCCTGCCTGCTTTTCACAGCTTAAAATCGTGCACTTAACTTTAGTGTACACATAATATGGTTAGACAGATTACTTCCTATTTCCAAGAGCATTTCTTATTGTCTCACTATCTGCATATTCGAGTTCAGCACCGGTTGAAAGCCCTCGTCCGAGGATGGTTATTTTTTGCGTATTAGAATTAATTTTTAACTCATTATCGCCAAGGATTTTCAGTAATGCATCCTTCACCACAGTCGTTGTGTGTTCACCATCTGAGGTCGTATTTAAAGATAAAATAATTTCACTATATACTGATTTGTTTAGGTGATCGAGAAGGGGATTTAATCGGATTTTTCTTTCTGGTTCTTTATCTAGAATAGGTACAACACCCCCGAGGATAAAATATAACCCACGATAAGCTCCACTTTTTTCTACACTTTCAAAATCAGAATCACGAGCGACTATCATCAATGTTGCACGCTCACGATTTGGGTCAGAACAAATAGAACAAAGACCAGCAGAAGATTTGGCGAAAAACCTGTGGCATTGACTACATTCTTGTGTAGTCTTTTTTACTTCTTCGACCAACTGAACGAATTCCTTAACAGAGGACGGTGATTTTCCCTGTAAATAGTGCACAAAACGCTTGGCTTGGCGTGGACCAATACCAGGAAAATGGGTGAAAATTTCTTCAAGGCGTTGAATGGGATCCATGGAATTAAGATTTAGCGAACTGATTATTTATTGTTATGATTATACTCCCATATTACCTATATCCGCCCCAGCTTGATCGAAGTCACCAAAGTTAGCCTTATCAACTGACAAGAATGATGTTTTCTTGGCATCGAAGTGGAGTTTGACGACGCCGGTTGGACCATTACGATGCTTCTCAATGAGAATTTCTGTCTCGCTCTTGCGACCACCAGCATCTTGGTCAGTCTCACGATGAATGAACATCACGACGTCCGCGTCTTGTTCGATGGAACCAGAGTCACGCAAGTCAGACAAACGAGGCTTGCCTCCACGTTGTTCAACTGCACGAGACAACTGTGACAAAGCTACGACTGGAACATCGAGTTCACGAGCAAGAGTTTTCAAAGACCTAGAAATTTCTGTTACCTGTTGAACGAGGTTGTCATTGGCGCGAGCATTGGTAGGAATCATGAGCTGGAGGTAGTCAATAACGATTAGGCCAAGACCTTTCTCGTTTTTGAGACGACGAGCCACAGCACGCATCTTGAGGATGTTATTACCTGGTTGGTCATCGATATATATAGGAGCCTCTGAAAGACGTCCTATAGCCTCGCCAATAGCCTTAAAATCGTGTTCTACGGATAGATTATGACCTGTTCGAAGCTTCCATGAGTCCACCTGCGCTTCTGCGGCCAACATACGATCTACGAGTTGCTGAGAACTCATTTCTAGAGAGAAAATGGCCACCGGAATCTTATGCAAAACTGCAGCCTTGCGTGCCATATCGAGTGCCAAGGATGTTTTACCCATCGAAGGTCGAGCAGCGAGAATTATGAGATCAGACTTCTGAAAGCCGGCAAGTTTATTATCTAATTCCGCAAAACCAGTTGGCACACCACGAAGTTCACCACTAGTTTTATGTAGACGATCTAGACGCTCCCACGCTTCATGCAGAGTATCTTTGAGTTCGACGAATTTACTTGAGCCAGACTTGGTCGTAACAGCGTAAAGAGATTTTTCTGCTTTTTCTAGTAAGTCATGAAGTTCAAGTTCCTCATCATATCCAATCCCTGTGATCTGTTCAGCGGCACGCAGGAGTTCGCGCATTACATGTTTCTTTTCTACTATTTCTGCATAGTGACCAGCATTTGTCGACGAGGGAACAGCGTTGATTAGCTCCGTAAGATACGACATGCCACCTGCTTCTTCCAAAGTGTTCTTTTCTTTTAGGCGAGCGGATACAGAAAGTAGATCGATAGGTGAACTTTTTGTATGAAGCTCAAGTAAAACATCCCAGACTGCCTTATTTTGTGGCGTATAAAAAGATTCACCCTTAATAGAGTCAACAATATCATGCATAACTTCGCTTCTGATCATGATTGAACCTAAAAGAGCTTTTTCTGCCTCAAGATTTTGTGGTGGGATTTTGAGATCCTTTGCTTTGAAATACGGAGATGTTTGGGCCATATGGAAATTGTAGCATGAAGAAGTTAGTAGGCAATCTTCACTTTTTCTTAGAAACGGGGAAAAGGTGGGGAAAAAATATTTTGCGTTTCTCTAATAATTATTTATCAAATCTTCACAATTTCTGCACGGAAATTTTATCAGTTTTTGATACTCTTTTTGATATGACTTCAACGCAGATTATTGACGAATTACTTGAGCAGGCAACAAAGCTCAATGCTTCAGATGTGCATATTGACCCGACAGAATATGATTGTTTGGTGCGTTTTCGTGTAGATGGAATGTTAAAGGAATATAAAAGATTTCCTATTCATATTAAGGATGAACTAATTTCTCGTTTAAAAATTCTTTCTGGTACACGCACTGATATACATTTGATACCGCAGGACGGCCGGTATCAAACCAGTATTTCACATAATAGATTTAATGTTCGCATTTCATTTATGCCGACTTACCACGGAGAAAATGCGGTTATGCGATTATTGCCCGCACAAGCACAAGAGACTTTGTCTCTAATAGATCTAGGTTTTATATGTGACCACGTAAGTTTGATTACTTCTGCTTTGACCAAAAACAGTGGACTTATTCTGGTTACAGGTCCAACAGGATCTGGTAAGACCACTACTTTACATACTTGTCTTTCTATTAAAGCAAAAGAACCACTTTCAATAATTACACTAGAAGATCCTGTAGAGTATGAGATTCCCGGTGTCCGGCAAGTACATATTAGAAATAATCAAGGAGTGAGTTTTGCTTCAGGTTTAAGATCATCTTTACGACAAGACCCAGATGTAATTATGGTAGGAGAAATTCGTGATAGCGAAACCGCTCATGTGGCTATACATACAGCACTTACGGGTCATTTGGTTCTTTCTACATTACACACAAATTCTGCCATAGAGACTATACCCAGATTAATAGATATGGGAATTGATCCATATTTATTGGCTGCAACTCTTAAGCTTGTGATTGCTCAAAGATTAGTAAGAACATTGTGTAAAGGATGTAGTGGCAATGGTCTTATTGGTACAACCTGTAATTTATGTCGTGGAGTTGGATATTGCGGACGAACCATTATAGCTGAAGCATGCGAAATAAATAAAGATTTGGCTAATATGATTTCATCAAAAAAATCAAGCTCAGAAATAGAGTCTTATATTTTTTCCAATGGATTTAGATCATTAAAAGAGGATGGAATGGAAAAGGTCGAATGGGGTATGACTTCACTCGAGGAAGTCTTAAGAGTATT
>CAIVGA010000064.1 GCA_903905325.1 uncultured bacterium | reverse complement strand
GGGCATCAACAGCTTGGTCCAGGCAGCCAAGGCCAAGGCACGGGGATACCGCTCTACCCGCAACCTGGCCGCGATAATCTACCTCGTCGCCGGAAAGCTAGAACTCAAGCTACCCACGTGAAACAGCGAAGAGCCAATTATCCAATAATTCTATTTGTTTGGCGAATTGCATTATCAAGTTGGTCATGTAAGGTTAGAGGATTATCTCTTCCAAGCTCCGGTGGAACGACGACACCTGATATTGTTATGAGGATTTCGAATAGTTCTTTACCCATTCGATAGGCTCTCCTGTCGTTGGTTTTGTATATTCCTGTTTCTACCTGTACGTGTGCAATAACAGCACTTAGTTGCTCCAAGAAATCGTTCAATAGCCGCTTATTCTGTCCGGCGCGGCAACTTGTATACGCTCCTATAATATCCATTTGTTCAAATACCTCCAAAAAGTGTTTCATACTTACCCCCGTCTATTTAATATTGCCTAATATTATTTATCGCAAACCGTGATAAATACAATAAACAAAAAAGAGGTCGCCATGCGTATATACGAATTAGTAAAAACCCAATGCTCAAATGGTAATACTTGCAAGTCACCACAAACAAATACTTCAGTAGATGATTTAAAGAAGCAAATTAAAGATGAAGAAACAGGTAGCGGAGGGCAATACATAATAACCAGAAAACAAGGACTGGGCCGCCGTCGCATATAAATATGTGATTGTAGTAGCA
Source organism: uncultured bacterium (assembly GCA_903905325.1). Classification (GTDB taxonomy): domain Bacteria; phylum Patescibacteriota; class Minisyncoccia; order Phycocordibacterales; family PALSA-1337; genus C7867-002. The sequence goes on along the minus strand of CAIVGA010000064.1, from coordinate 7,715 downwards.
TTGCCGCAGTGGTATATTAATATAGGTATAAAAGAGCAATTAGCGAAGATTTATTTATTGCCATTCATAATTAGTAACAGTATAATGATAAATATAGTAGAGAACGAACGTGGTTGGGAGTTCTTGGTAATGGTGAGAATATTGGTAGAATGGTGGTTGTACATAAAAGATTGAATACAGACTTTGGTCGACTGTATTCATTACCACAAGACCTAATCCATTTGAAACACCATTATCAAAATCAGCCGCACCTCCCCAACCAATCGGGGTGCGGCGCTTTTTTTAACGTCACCAGTTGGTGGCAGAAATGGAGATAAGGTAATGGCACTCAAAGCCTACACATTCGGGTATACGCCCGTCAAAGATAAACAAGCATTTCTCAAATGCTGGCAAAGCAATCCATACACGCTTGCAGAAGTAACAACAATGAATTCAAACGGTCATTGTCCCTGTAGCAAGGTTATACCCAATGGGTTCGGCTTGATTTCTGGTATAGCGTCCGGTGGAATCGCTTGTCTTGATCTCGATGGTCCAGAAGCATTTGATTTTATTGACGAACAATTTGGATTATCGGTATTGGAATCTGCAAACTTTGCGTGGACTTCTGGCCGTCCGCAAAGAATGCAAATAGGATGGCAAATACCTGTAGAGTATTGGGACATATTAAGAAAAATAACAGTGGGAGAAGGAAATAAGTTAGAATTCCGCTGGGATGGATCACAATCAGTGATGCCACCATCAGTTCACCCCAGCAATGAAACTGGGAGATATAGTTGGCTTATAGAGCCATCAGGCGAACCAATAGCGGCAATGCCAGAACCATTATTAAAGTTCTGGTTAGGGCATTGTGAAAAGGAGCAAAATTTAATTGAGCCTACGTATCCCGTATACACCAACGATAGTGACTGGTTCATCAAAAAGGTATCCAGCATCGTGGAAATCATCAGGAACCACGACGGCGTACCAGGATACTTTGGAGAATTGGGGTGGTGTGCAATCGGTCATGCCGTTGCTTCGGCAGTTGGAGTCGAACAGGCAAAGATTATTATGATGCAATTGTATCCGCCTCAAAAAACAGGTGAATATCGGACATTATATCAATCATATAATGAAGGCAAAAGCCCGAAATTCGGTCGCCTTTGTAGGCGGGCTATAGAAATTGATCCAGATCGTGTTCGGGTAATCAATAAAGAAGCTTATCAAGCCCTGCTCAAAACAATGACACCGAAAGAAAGAATGAAACAACGCCTTATCTACCAGCAAGAAGTTGCGGCAAGATATGCAAATTCTAACAAATGGAGAAAATCAAATGGCTAAACCTGTATGTGGGGTAAACCCAAGTTTAATAAAAGAGTACAATTTTGATGATCATATTTGGTCGGTCGGTAAAGTAGACGATGATCAAGTGTATGATCCAATAGACCTTCTGGAGCTTGCCCGTAAGTGCGTTATGGTCGGAGACAAATACTATCTGAAAATACCAAACTTTAGAAACTCTTGGAGGGCATATGACTCGCTTAACTCTGCCCAAAAGGGAGCCGAGAATAGTTGGAAACTTGAACAACTCTCTTCTGGAATGTACGTAGATGATAAGATGATTGAAACATTCTTCTCCGGAAAGGAGGAGAGAATTGTCGAGTGCGATAAAAAAGCCGATAAAAAGATTAATGTTAAGGTGGGGTCGTGCCCCCACCTCGACAATACAATATCAATTCCTCTCGGACCACAGTTTGTTACTTATAATGAGCGCCACTGTTTCAACAAAGATAATACTAACATATTGATCGGTAATGAGCAAGATGCAATTAGTAAAGATACGCAATTGTTTATTAATCTTGTATATCGGTCTTTGTGTGATCAAGACGAAATCTGCGAAAATGATGATGAGCAGTTTTGTGGAATTCTGAGGCAAATTTTATCAAACAATTATAGTAGCTTAGAGTTCAAGCTGATAATGAATTGGCTTGCTGCCATATACCAACGCCCAGGGATCAATCTTCAGTTAAATCTCTGGATCGTTGGCGAGCAAAATGGAGTAGGCAAGGGTACATTGGCGGAGGTTATGAAGAATATTCTTGGTCCAAAATCCGTTGGGACTTTAGATAAAGTTGAAATAGAAAAGGGTTGGACTGGAAACTCATTACATGGAAAGGTGTTAGTTGTTTGGGATGAATTTGTCGTGGAAACTGGGATGGGTAGGTGGAAGCAGTCTGAATGGGTAAACTGGATGAAAGAGCATACATGCGAGCCGCAGAGTGCAATAAAATTTAAAGGGCGGGATGTCTACTTTGTTATAAATATCGGTAACCATATATTATTTAGCAACAATCTGTATCCAATTATTGCATTTGACCCAACAGACAGAAGGAACGCATTTCTGAAGACAACCGATGACCCAAAGTGGAAAAAGGTTGCGTCTGATATTCGCGCATTGCAGGAGGAGCATCCTGATCGGTGGGGGTCGATATGTCGGGGATTTGCCTGGATATTAGAGAATGTGGAAGTAGATTACGAATTCCTTAAAACGCCACCACTCACAAAGCACCGCATTGCGATAATGAATGAATCAAAGCCACTTATTAAGCAAGTGCTTGATGATATTGCCGTGCCGGAAAGGGGGGTTGACGGGATGGAAGTGTTTGGAAAATATGAAATCCCACACAATAAACTGCTTACACATGAAGGCATACGTTTGCATATAAACAACTATCTTGGCGACAAGGGAATTCCCGAAATCACATCAATAAGGTTAAGTCGGGAAATAAAGGCATACTTTCGCAAATACGACAAAGAAGCTGGGAAGTTGCTCGATGCCAAGAAACCAGATGTATTTGGGTTGTATATGGAAACGAGAAAGAAGGTATATTACTGCATTACTGATAATCCAAATGAGTATATAGCAAATGAGTTTAACGAGCAATATAAGAAGGCAACCGCTTCCGCATCAAAAAATAAAGAAGAAGTCGCAGAATTACAGAAAGCACTGGAAAATGAATGGAGGTAATTGAGGCAATTTGGAGGTGATTTGGTTATGCCGGAATGCTGGCAACTGTCTGAAATTAAACGATAATTAGGATTATTGGAGGTAATGTGGCAATTTTTAGCAAAATAAATCGACTGATACAAAAAATATTCCTTGGAAAGTTATACGGTTTAAAAATGGCAAAAATCACCTCAATTACCTCCAGAAATCCAAGTCGTTCGTAATATCAGATAGTTAGTAACATTAGTCGGTAACAAATCACCTCCACGCCGAAGCAACGTGCCTGTATTCCTAACGGGGGCCAAACCGGTCAGGACGCAATGGATGTTGTGGTGGACGCAAGCCCCAATTGATAGCGGGCTTGCGTCCGGATGTAACGCACTGAAAAGCCAGCCATAATTGACATGGACGCATCAGGACGCAAATCTTCGGCGACTTGTCGTGTGGTTTTGTAAAAGGGGGGGCAATGTCTCTGACAGCCTTTCCGCCCATGGTGGCTCTACTACTTAAATGATTCACCGCACTTTTTAAATGAAGGACGCTTAATTATCTTTGGGCAGAAATAATTACGGGTACTGATCCTACAAACCGTAGCACGAAAATGTAGCCGGTAAAAAAATAAGGCGATGTTTTGACGGAGCATTGATAAATGTGGCAACAGAAGAAATTAAAGCTGGTGAAATATGAAATACCGAATTGAACAAATTGCATAAACTTGAAGAAGCCCATGAAGCAATCGAATTACGGCTATGCAGATTTAGGCATGGCAACATTGGCGATTGCATGGTAATAGAAATCTATATGATGGTAGGCTTGTGTAGTGATACATATTGTATGTGCCGCAGAACTAACCAGTGCATCTGCGACTATTACAGGTGTTGCACTCTATATAGGTAACGACGATGGGAAGGGAACCTTTAAATACAATGATAATAATTTAGTAAGCACGCATTTCATATGGACAAAACATGCTATTGAACGAATCTACAATAGATACATTCCTGCATCAGACCACGGGAGTCCCGGGATATTGGTTCAGGTAATAAAAGATATGAGTGTTGATGCGATCAAGTTCGATATGGAGTACGGGCATATCACAAGAAAGAATGGAATGAATATACTTATGGTCAGAAGCGGTCACTGTCCATACGAAAATACTGACGGATTATTATATATTACTACATATATTGAGCGGGGTCTATACATCGGTGACCAGGAACAACTTGTAAAAATGCTTGAACATATACAAAAGGAACGCGAAGCCAATGCAAGTAACTACGATATATACCTACATGGAAACAACAAGCTCAAGATTTGCAGTAAAAAGTTAAAAGCAAAACAGATTGATGTTTATTTGCCTAACCAAAGAGGGATGTATCATGCGCTTAGAAAAACAAGATCATCTAATCATATGATGGACTGATTGCACCGAACCACCTACCAATACACACCTTTCAATGTAACGGAGGCTATCATGACGACCAACACAAACGAGATCGACCTGTTAATCTCAAAGTATAACATCCATATTATTGTTGATGGAATGTTCTATTACACAGACGATTATACCGGACAAACCGTATCTCTGAAGCGGTCGGCCATGAAAATTAAATTCAAAGCACTTAATAAGAAGAGGGCAATTGATAGTTTAATTGAAAAGCTACAAGATAACAACAGGGTATGGGATACTGTTTATTCAGGCAAAAACCCTCCACCCAATGCTCTGGTAATTCCTGATGCCGGTCAGAACCCAGAACTTAATGAATTTGTTTTTGATAAACTATTCACCGGTTGGGGGCTTGGGCATATTGTAACGAAGGAAGCTTTTAAATATTACAAATCTGTCGGTGGAAATTCATTTAAGAACGAGATTGGATTTGGAATTGCTATAGCAAAATATATTTCGGACAACGCAATTTATGGATGGGTACATAAGCGGTCTGGATTTCAAATCGGAAGAGAGAAGCATTTGGTTGGGTGGATCAATATTAACGCAAGCAAAGAGGATCGTGACATCACAATCATGGCTGATAGAACAAACCGTCATTGGGGAATTGTGCATCGTATTACCAGCTTGCCAATTGTGAAAAAGCTCTCACTGGATCTTATACTTTAGTTAAGGCGACACTAATATGGAGGTCGAAGACACGAGCAAAATAAGCAACCGCATACCGCATATCCCACTGGAAACACACCGAAACTTGTAATGCGGAGACGTGCCATGATGTACAAAAACAACATGCCAACCTTTGAGCAGTGCGAGACAAATTTCAAATCAGCTGTCCCTTGTTATGAAAACAAAAAACTGGTTTACGAAAACACGGAGCCAGATTACTCTTATGAAATTGATTTTACGACATGCTCTAAATCAATCCAACCACTGTTCAGATATTTTGGAGCGAAGCGAAAGCTATTGCAGCGGAATGTTGGGATTGCTCAATTCTTCTCCGCGTGTGAGGTCTATATCGAACCTTTCTTCGGGGCTGGTTCTGCATATTGTTATATGTATAACAATAACTTATTTAGGCGGGCTATTATAAATGACATAGATGGCGAGATCGCAAGCTTATATTTAACAATAAGAGATAATGTATATGAGTTTGTCGAATGTCTTGTGGAAATGGGTCGGGAGTTCCCGAATAGGGCTGATGGAATTACGCGGCAGAACTTTATTTATAACTTTGCGGAGAGGTATCACAACAATACTGCAACCGATATAGAGAGGGTGGCTATTTATTATGTATTAAGGAGGAATTGGTTTAACGGATCGTACAAAGGAGGTGACAACAAAATCTATTATATTTCAAACAACGGGCCACACATATTCGTTGATGTTGATAATATCATGAACTGGCATGTATCGCTTCAATGCACTGATATAATGTGCGGAAGTTATCAAAACGTACCAATTTTGGAAAACTCATCTGTATATGTTGATCCGCCGTACTACGACCGAAATGCAGACAAACGGACTGGATACCGGTACGACTTTTATAACAGCCAACAGATTGATTGCATCGATTGGTGTAAAACAATATCAGGACCAAAGACGATAGTAACGTATTCAAATGCAAACTCCGAGACTATACGGGCGCTTCTTGACGGTCACGCAGATATTTATGAGATGCGCCTCCTATATGCGACGGCGCGGCGGTATGAGACGGAAATTCTGGCGGTATTCAGATAGAGCATATTTAAAGCGCAAGTACGGCAAATAGTAGGACAGACGCAGCAAATAACTTTGATTATAACGACGGATACGTTATAATGCAAAACTAACCGACAAAGGTTGCAGTATTCAATATATGGAGAGTATAAATGAAACAACTCAGAGGTCTTAGTCTCTTTGCAAATATCGGCATTGGAGAATATTATTTGAGTTCTGGAAAAGCAAAGATGGTGTTAGCAAACGAACTTTCACACGAAAGAGCGGCACTTTATAGAAACCTTCACCCACATTCAGAAATGATCGTCGGCGATATCTCGTGTGAAAAAACCTACATTAACATAATTGAAAGGGCTAAAGAACTTGGTGTTAATTTTATTCTGGCTACCCCGCCATGTCAATCAATGAGCATTCTTGGTCAGGTAGGTCGGGGGCGCCGGTTTGCTGAAACAGATGACAATAGAAGTTACCTTATTACCCATGCAGTAAATGCAATAATGGATATAGAACCCGACTACTGTATTATAGAGAATGTGCAGCAGATGGCAGACACGTCACTCTTTATTAATGGTAAGTGTGTATCTATGTATGACTACATAGTAAGCAGGCTCTGCTACTCTTATAATGTAACGTTTAATAAGCTTGATGCAGCGGACTATGGAACGCCACAACACCGGCGTCGCTTGTTTATTCTTATCTCAAAAAAACCGAACATCTGGATATTGCCAGACAAGATACTGCCTTACCAGACGGTAAGGCAAGCAATAGGCCACTTGCCTTCCTTAGAAACAAACATGTCAAGTGGCTTGCCTTGGCACCACATCAAAAGTCTTAATGAAAGGCACGTTGAGTGGATGAAAAATACTCCGACAGGCGCTTCGGCATTTTATAATGAGAACCCTGACTTTCGTCCCACTGTATTCGATAAAAAACTTAATAAGTTACGCCCCATTAAGGCATTTGATACGGCATACAAAAGAATGTGGTGGGATCGTCCTGCGACGACTATAACAAGGTCAAACGGTGGATGTAACAACCAGTGCAGCGTACACCCTGGGCGCCCCTATGGCGATACGTGGAGTGATGCACGACCGTTGTCAGTCCGTGAAATTATAATATTAACTGGGCTTCCTGAGGACTGGATCGACCATTTGTCGCCGGACGAAATTTCGGAGGAATTTCTGCGCGATGTCATCGGTGAGTGTGTTGCGCCGAAATTAGTCAAGATACTTGTCGATAACATTGGGGCTACCGATACCTTGATGGAATTGTTCATGGCTGCTGCATAGTACCGTGGCTGTTACCAGACCCGACTTACCAGCGCCACCAGAGTTTCGGGATTAAAGGTATTCGTCACGCGACCAGCACATTGTCTTTGACGGCTGCGGCGGGCCAGATTGGTGTCGAGAGACAGCGGAGAGTGTCGGCCGATGCCAAGTGTCAGCCATCATATCAGCCATGATGTTACCAGTAGGCTCAAATAGCCTAATGAGCTGATGGAAAGAGTTGCCGGTAAAGCAACAAAGAGCTGATCACGTAATCGCCAGAGCTCGGCCCGCCATTCTG
>CAIVGA010000063.1 GCA_903905325.1 uncultured bacterium | reverse complement strand
GTGGATATGAACGCGGCTCAGACGCCCGCTCATCAACTTGGAAAACTTCCAGTTGGCGAGCTGTAATCTGTAGCGCTGATTCCGTCAGGCCTTTCAGGGCCTCTTCCTGGGCCCGGATTTGATCCAGTGCCGCTTGAGCCACTTTGGGATTGCTCATTGCCTCCACCAAGATAATGGCCACCCCTTTAGACGACAGGTGCCCTGCTATGAGACCAACGTCTAAATGCGATCCCACACCAACAATCAACACATCACGATGCTTCATATATTAAATCCTCCGCAAAAACTATAATCTATATAGTCCATTTTGTCAAGTACAGCAAAAAATCCCAAAGCAAACAGTAGTAGCTTGGGATTTTACTGCGTTTTACTTATTTACTGGGCCTTATCAGCAACCGTCACCTTCTCCATGACAACCTTAGTCAAAGGCTTATCACTCTTATCACGAGGAGTGTTTGCAATAGCATCAACCACATCTTGGCCAGAAATAACTTTACCGAATATTGTGTAGTTGTGAGGAAGTGGATAGTCTTTATGCATTATGAAGAACTGACTACCATTGGTATCTGGTCCGGAGTTTGCCATGGCGACTATACCTTGCACATATCCAGCTTGCGCAGAAGGAGTATTTGGATCAAGTTCATCGGCAAACTTATAGCCAGGTCCACCCATACCAGTACCAGTAGGATCACCGCCTTGTATCATGAAACCTGGAATGACTCTGTGAAATATAGTGCCATTATAAAATCCCTTGTTAGCAAGGGTGATAAAATTTGCAACCGTCTTTGGTGCGTCCAAGTCGTAAGTTTCAAAAACGATAGTTCCCTTTGTGGTTTGTATTGTGACTGTATGCATAGATTTTGATGTTATTGAGTCTATTGATTTACCATTTGCTAAACTACTCATTGGAATACTTCTAGTTGTCGATGGGATCGATATCGGAGTTGTCGTTGGGGTAGAGCTCACAATCGGAGCCACATCGGATTTACGATCTGTAAAAAACCATGCCGCTCCTATAACTAATATTGCGACTACCGCCACGATCACCTGCTTAAATGTGCTCATACTTAATTAGATTAATTAAAACTAATAATAACTATTATGGTTTAGAGATTATATAATTCTTTGGCTTTACTTACAATAAGTTTTTGTGCATCCTCAAGTGAAGCCTCTATAACAGCCCCTGCCGCCGCTTTGTGTCCTCCACCCCCGAAGGCGGCCGACAATCCACCAACAGAAAAATTTACAACATCGTTTGTACGAAAACTACATTTAACTTTATTTGGTGAAATCTCTATCATCGATACGACAACCTTCCAACCAGCCACAACCTTCATGGACGATGAAATGGCGCTAGTACTCAATCTAACCTCGGTGATATTCTTACTTTGTAGCTGAGCATAAGAAACCCCAGATATGGCCAGCTTATTATCCAAAAAAACATTGATTGAACTCAAAGCCATTCCGTATAGAGCCAAAGTTTCTGGTGTTTCAGAATTCTCCATTTGGAATATCAATTTTGGGAAATCTGGATATATTTTTACCAACTCTGCCACTATCTCGTAGGTTTCCGGC
>CAIVGA010000062.1 GCA_903905325.1 uncultured bacterium | reverse complement strand
CTCACTTAGGTCAGGCCTCGAGACATACCTCGTGGGCTCTGCCCCGAGGTAATTGATTAGCTAAATAATTTATAGCATTTAACCATGAAAATCTTATTTACAGGTGGTGGGACTGGTGGTCATTTTTATCCAATTATTGCTATTTCTCAGGCTATTCAGGAAGAAACAAAGATTCGTAAAATATTACCTCCGCAAATGTATTATATGGCACCGACGAAATATAACGCTAGGGCCTTGTTTGATAATGAATTACAGTATATTTATATTCCAGCAGGGAAGGTTAGGCGATATTTTTCAGTTTTGAACATTTTTGATGCCTTCAAGACGGTCTATGGATGTCTAATAGCGGTGTGGAAAATATATTCTTTATATCCAGATGTTATTTTTGGAAAAGGTGGTTATGGAAGTTTTCCAGCACTTTTTGCGGCAAGGGTTTTGCGAATCCCTGTCGTAATTCATGAATCAGATAGTATGCCTGGTAGAGTTAACGCTTGGGCAGGTAAGTTTGCAAGAAAAATTGCTATTTCCTATGAAGACGCTGCAAAACATTTCAAGGCTAAAGAAGGTGTCATCGCCTATACAGGTAATCCTATTAGAAAAGACATAATGCAACCTTTGACCAATGGCGCACATGAATTCCTCAAGTTAGAGGAAAAAACACCTATAGTTGTAGTCTTGGGTGGTTCTCAAGGTTCACAAAATATTAACGATATCGTTGTTGAAGCTTTGCCAGAATTACTCAATCGATATCAAATCGTTCATCAGGTAGGTCGTGCAAACATCAAAGAGATCACTGATACAACCGCTGTTATTTTGAAAGATCATCCGTATGCCTACCGCTACCACCCTTTTGATTACTTGAATGAGTTGGCCTTACGTATGTCTGCTGGTGTAGCTAATATTATTGTCTCACGAGCCGGTTCAACTATTTTTGAAATCGCAGTATGGGGCAAACCATCAATTATCATTCCTTTACCAAATTCTATAAGCCATGATCAGACCGCCAATGCCTTCGCCTATGCCAAGAGCGGTGCCGCTTCGATGATTGAGGAAAATAATCTATCAACTCACGTATTGATAGAAGAGATTGACCGTATATGTACCAACCCCAATATAAGTGCAACCATGAGTCGACAAGCTTCAATGTTTGGCAGGATTGATAGTGCCAAAGTTATTGCAGATGCAATTCTGGCGGTGGCTTTGGAACATGAGAAATAGTAATTTTTGTTAGAAGTTATTCCGTGGTATAATAGGATTTCAAGTCGATTTATCAATCTTAATATTTTATAAATATATATGGAGCCTCAAGTTCAAAGTGGTATAAAGACATGGCAGTGGATTGTAACTGCAATAATTATTATTGTTATTATTATTGTCGGTTTTATGGTATTTAGTAATAAGAATGCAGAGTCGATACCAAATGTAGTAGACAATACAGTAACAAACACTGTTCCTGTTGCAAATATCAGTCGAATTATTATGACTGATCAGTATCCTGGAAATGTGGTTTTTGTTTCATCGGTTCAGACAACTAGTGGAGCATGGGTTGTTATTCAAAAAGATTTAAACGGTAAACCTGGTGCAGTTATTGGATCTTCTTATGCAGCAGCTGGTACAGTTCCAGTCAAAGTTACTCTTACTGAACCAATGATTGACGGTTCTCTTTATTATGCTGTTTTGTATTCTGGAAGTAGTAGCGACAAAACTTTCAGTCAATCAGTCAACGCCGCCATTACTGATGCCTCTGGAAGTGTTGTTATGAAGCCATTCCACGCAACAGCTTCTGCCTCACTGGAAGTCAAGGGTTAGTAGGGGTAAATTATATTTGCTTCTTTCGAAAAAGCCGAGACAAACTCGGTTTTTTTGATTATAATACACGTACAAACAAACGTCATGATAAATACCCCAATTATAGATACTAATAATATAGGCGCAGATAATAATGTTAAGGTTGTAACACGTTTTGCTCCATCACCAACAGGTTTTATGCATATTGGTAGTATACGCACAGCTCTTTTTGCTTATCTATTGGCGAAAAAAAATAATGGCACATTTATTCTTCGAATTGAAGATACAGATAAGGATCGTGAAGTTAAAGGTTCTATAGAACATATTTCACAGTCGTTAAAATGGCTGGGGATAGATTGGGATTATGGTCCAGATAAACCGGGACCTTTTGGATCGTGTGTACAATCCGAACGCCTTCTGACATATCGTATTTTTGCACAGAAATTGATCGACAAAGGCTATGCATACCCAGATCCATATACACCAGCAGAAGTAGAAGAATTTCGTAAACAGGCCGAAGCCAACAAACAGCCTTTTCTTTATAGGAATCACCGTCCCAAAACATTCGAGACTTGGGATGGGACAAAACCTTTACGCTTCAAAGTTCCGGAAATAAAGAAGTATCATTGGTACGATGCAGTTCGCGGCAATTTAGAGGCTGGAGAGGAGGCTTTGGATGATTTTATTTTGATAAAGAGTGATGGCTTTCCTACATATAATTTCGCACACATCATAGATGATCTAAATATGTCAGTCACTCATATTTTGCGTGCTGATGAATTTATCTCTAGCACACCTCGTTTTCTTAGCTTATATGATGCATTAGAAATAAAACCACCCGTTTTTGTCACACTGCCACCAATTTTACGTGAAGATCACACGAAGAAACTTGGTAAACGTGATGGCGCCAAGGATGTTCTTGAATATAGAACCGAAGGCTTCTTACCAGAAGCAGTATTGAATTTGCTCGCTCTCATTGGTTGGAATCCGGGAACTACACAAGAGTTATTTTCAAAAGAAGAACTCATAAAGGCCTTTGAAATTGAGAAAATTCAGCGAGCAGGTGGTTCTTTTAATGAAGAAAAATTGGCTTGGTTCAATCATCAGTATATCGCCAAGCTCTCTTCAGAAAATTTTGCTAGTCATGCAAGTATATATTTGCCAGAATGGCTTTCTACAAGTAGTCCTGTATTCAAACGAGCAGTACCAACTTTGAGAGAAAAGGTTATAAAAATGAGTGATGTGATGGATATTTTAAGTCCCAAAGGTGAGCTTGGTTTTATAAAGGAATTACCTGTCTATTCTTCGGAGATGCTTCTCTGGAAAAAGGAACCGGATCCTGTTGCATCCATAACACACCTGAAAAAAGTCAAAGAAATTATTTCTGGTTTGGCTGAAAAAACTTTTTCATCCGAGTCAATCAAATTAGCCCTCTGGCCATATGCAGAAACAGCAGGGAAGGGGAACGTACTTTGGCCTTTACGCATGGCTCTCACAGGTCAGGAAAAATCTCCAGACCCATTTGTGTGTGCGTATATCTTGGGTAAAGTTGAAACCTTAGAACGAATCGATAAAGCGCTTGAAAAGCTCAAGGAATTATAAGCTCGATGACCAAATATTGTTATAGCTTTCTTCTAATTTTCATTATTGGTTTATTTACTATCTGTTTTCAATGTAAAGTATTTGCACAGATCACAACCGTAACAACATCTAATATTAAACAGCAAATTGATCAGCACAATCAAGATATCGCCAATCTCGAAAAAGAAATCGCCAATTATCAAAGCCAAATTAATACATTGGACACGCAAGCTAATTCATTGTCTTCTACAATTAAGTCACTCCAACTGACTCAGAAGAAACTAGCAGACAACATAAAAGTTACAGAAGCTAAAATTGCTGATCAAAATCTCGAAATCCAAGATTTGTCATCTAAAATTATAAAACATACTGATACAATATCATATGACAAAAAAATTATTGTAAATACATTTAATTCGATACAACAGCACGGCGATATTTCAATATATAATATTTTATTAGGTAGTAAATCGATTTCACAAGTCATTAGTTCTTTGGATGAGTTAGGAATACTTCAGAATGAGATTTATAGTCATATAAATGATTTATCAGAGGCGAAGGCTGGTTTTGAGTCATCAAAAACCAGTAAAGAAAAAGCTCGAGCAAATCTTATAGCATTAAATAAACAGCTAAATGACCAAAAAGCTGTTGTGGTATCTACGGCGGCGGCTGAAACTAAACTACTTAAGGATACAAAACAATCAGAATCTCAGTATCAGATTATCATGGCCGAAAAAGCTAGACTCAAGGATAACTTTGAGAATGAATTGCTCAATTTACAATCTCAATTAAAAAACAATGTCGATCCAAATAAGCTGCCACATACTGGTTCAGGGGTTTTATCATGGCCGCTGGACAGTATTACTATTACCCAATACTTTGGAAACACATCGTTTTCTACAGCTAATCCACAAATTTATAATGGAAAAGGTCATACGGGAGTTGATTTCCGTGCCACTATTGGTACACCAGTAAAAGCTGCTTTAACTGGAGTTGTTTCTGGAATAGGTAACACAGATCTCATTCCAGGATGTTATTCGTTTGGAAAATGGATAATGGTCAAACACAACAATGGTCTTTCGACACTTTACGCTCATTTATCCGTTCAATCAGTTTCAGTTGGATCAATGGTTAGTACCGGTCAATTAATTGGTTATAGTGGTAATACTGGTTATACAACTGGTCCACACTTGCATTTTGGTGTCTATGCGACTCAAGGTGTGGTCATTGGTCCGCTAACTTCGAGTAAAAATTGCCATAATGCCATCATTCCAGTAGCTCCTTTTGAAGCCTATCTTAATCCACTGTCATATTTATAGGCATCACGATATAATGTAAACATAAGCTAAATATCATCATTATGAATCTTTTTAATATACCAATGAACAAGGGAATTATTCAGACAATTATTATTATAGTTATAGCACTTCTTATTCTTAGTTACTTTGGATACAACCTTAGATCTATTGCCACATCACCTACCACGCAAGACAATTTTAGCTATGTTGGGGAAGTGATAACCAACGTCTGGAATAACTGGCTAGAAACTCCTGTAACATATCTTTGGAACATTTTCGTGAATTATATTTGGACTCCAGCAATAAATATTTTGAAAGCAGGACCAACCACCAGTGCCAACCAGTCTACAAGTGCGGTAAATAGTATGTTGCCGACACCTTCGCATGTCCAATAGGCTAGGCTGCCATAAGCCCCTCTAGGCTAATATACCGGAAAGATATATTGTGCGACACGGTGTCTATAGGGACAAAGGGGTCTTTTGAACCCCTCACCTACCTATTTTATGTAGTCAGTTTGGTTGTTATCTCATCGCCAAACTATTACCTGTTGACCAGCAATCTTCTGATGAACTCCATGGTTGTGACCCAAACTTATCATACAAATGTTTTGCAAATGCCACGTTACCTTCTGTTGTGTAAATATTTAGCCCAAGCTTCACAGCTTCGTCGGCATGGTATCTTTCATTGATCTGCATGACCCCTACATCACCTTTATTAACCACTCCGCGTATAATATTGCCATTTTTGTCATATTGGCGGAAAGTTGACTCACATCTGGCAATTTCGACGAGTACAGGCTCATCTTTAAATTGCTCACGAACATACTTCTCAACTTGTTTAGAGTTGACTATCTGATCACTGATTTGATTATTAGAAATACCACTCAGTGTTGTAGAAACTGAGTTTGTTGTAATTTCCCTCTGAGTTGTTGATGCTACTGTTGGTGAAGTTGTTGCTTGAATAATCTGCACTCCTGCATTTCCTCCAACATAAAGCGAAGCCATTAGTACCAAACCGGTTGTGAATTCAATCATAATTTAAAAAAGAGCTTCGCAAGCATGACGCTCACTTAGCACTTTTGTGTGTCTAGTTTAGCAGATTGGGTGCTTCTTGTCAATACCCTCACGTGGATTATATGGCTCTGTTGAGCCATATTT
This sequence comes from uncultured bacterium, assembly GCA_903905325.1. GTDB lineage: Bacteria > Patescibacteriota > Minisyncoccia > Phycocordibacterales > PALSA-1337 > C7867-002. The sequence continues at coordinate 5,355 of CAIVGA010000062.1, read as the reverse complement.
TACACCTAAAAAAGCCTTATTTTGAGCCATTCTACAGCTATTGACAGCCTATTGCATAAAAAATGAGGCGTGCTATACTCGTTTGACTGTTAGTTTGTAGTGTATTAATTATTTAATTCCCCTTTATCCACATCTATGGCCCATAAAAAAGCAGCAGGTTCGTCCAAAAACGGAAGAGATTCAAACCCAAAGTATCTTGGGGTTAAGATCAATCATGGCCAAAAGATCACTATTGGTCAGATAATCATGCGCCAACGCGGTACAACCGTGCTTCCAGGCGATAATGTTGGTGTAGGTAAGGATTATACCCTCTTTGCTCTCAAAGAAGGCATAGTGACTTTCAGCACAAAGAGAAAAACAGGCTATAACAACGATATAAAACGTAAGAATATTGTGCATGTAAGGTAAGTTAAGAGAAGCAGTATTTAGATTGACTTAGGAAGAAAAAGAGAGAGTGGAGATTTAAAAAACACGATCTTACCCCTTCTTCACCACCACCTTCAATTTAGCTGATTTACCACCAGCTTTGATATCTACCGTGTGTTCCCCGACCTCCTTGATCGGGTGAGCTAATTGAATAAATGATGGATCAACTTGAATTTTTGACTGGATAGAAAGTTCGCGAGCAATGTCTTCTTGGTGCAAACCAGCAAAAAGATGACCTTTGTCATTGGCTTTACCTGAAATTTCAAGTATAACCTTTTCTATAGACTTAATATTTTGAGCGAGAAGTTCTTCGTGAACTTTCGACTCCCCTTCCATTTTACTTTTTATGACACCGATACGTTTTACCGCATCTGTAGTAGCAATTATTGCTAATCCTTGAGGAATAAGAAGATTTAGAGCGTGGCCATCACTGACAGACTTTGTTTCGTATCGTTTTCCAAGTTTCGCGACATCTTTTAAGAGTATTATTTTCATATGATTTTAAATTAACCAGTTAGTATTAGATTATTGATTTAATAATTGAACAGCTTTGTCCATAACAGGGTCCTTACCAGCTACAGCCTCTGTACTTGATGCAGACACTGGATAATCTGGATCTAACCCGTCATGAGATAGATTGTGACCATTTGGAGTGAGCCAGCGTGCCACTGTAACCTTGAGAGATGTATCAGGAGTAAGCTGAATGAGCTCTTGTACGGAGCCTTTGCCAAAGGTCTTGGAACCAACTAGCTTGGCCACACCATTTTCAGAAAGAGCACCGGCGAGAATCTCAGCGGCTGAGGCAGATCCTCCGTTTACAAGAATGATTGGGTGAAGGTTACTAGTGAATACTTGATAGCCAAGCTTACTTCTAAAGACGTTTTGTGGCTGATTGGCACCAAAGTCTTCAGTAACAATAACTTTTCCAGATGGAAGGAATCGTGAAGCCATATCAACGGCTGCTTCGAGATAACCTCCAGGGTTCCCTCTCAGATCGATGATTAGCTTTTGATCACCTGATAATATAAATGTTCTAAGCGCGCTGTTGAATAAGTTGGGTGAATCAGCAGTGAAACTGTAGAGTTTTATGACGAATATTCCACCAGGTAAACTATCAGTATCAAGAGTCGGAATCTTTATGATATCGCGAGTGATAGTTAGCTCAACTGGTTTTGTTGAATTCTTTGATAAAAATGTAATCTTTACCTTCGTTCCTTTTGGTCCACGGATACTAGAGACCGCTTCGTCAACACTCATATCAGAGGTCGATGTTCCATTGATCTTGATTATCGCATCACCGGTTTTTACCCCAGCTGCTTCTGCAGGACTACCTTTGAGTGGTGAAACTACTATCATAACTCCGTCTTTGACGCCAATTTCCATACCTATTCCACCAAAGTCACCAGCAATGTCTTCCTGGAACATCTTCGATTCCGCAGGTGGAAAGAAAACGGTATAAGGATCACCAAATGAAGCTGTTAGGCCCTTGATGGCACCATAAATCTTTGTTTGGTCCTTTGTGGTGGTAGCCTCTACGTATTTTGAGTTAAGAATATCCCAAGCCTTCCAAAACGGACTAAACTGATCAGTTGTAACTTCTGATGAACCTGTAACTGTCGATGCCCCTCCGGTGGAAGATATTGACGCAGAGCTATTTCTAGATGGAGAAATAATAAAATGTGCTAACAGCCCAAGAATAAAAGCACAGACGATAGCTGGCACTATGACACTTAAGCCATAAGTTTTTCGGATATTCATAGTGAGCTATTATCTCATCTTCACCTGTGGATTTCAAGTTGACCAATATAGTATATACTAATGCAATATGATTACTACCAATAACCACAAAGGACTTGTCTGGTTGGATTTGCATTCACCAACCGACGATGAGATATCTGGAATTGTAAAGCGTTATTCACTGAATCCATTAGTTGGGGAAGAACTAAAAAGTATTTCTGGAACAACTAGAGTCAGCTTTAATAAGGATTACACTTTGATAGTTTTGACTTTGCCTGTCAGAGTTAGAAAAGATAATGTTTATGAGATCGTGGATCGTGAGCTTGACGTAGTTATCGGCAAAAATTTTCTCATAACTTCACGTTTTGAAGTTATCGATCAGCTTGAGTATTTTTCAAAGATATTTGAGACAAATGCAGTTTTGGATAAAAATATAAAGATAGATCATCCTGGGCATTTATTTTATTACATAGTAAAGAGAATTTACAACGGTCTATATCAGGATTTGGAGAATATTCGTGATTCACTACGAGTCGCTGAATCACACATTTTCAATGGGGATGAAAAAGGTATGGTGGAAGTACTTTCAAATTTGAGTCGTGAACTTATTGATTTTAAACAGACGGTTCATGCTCATCACGATATCTGGTCTGAAATTCATGCACACGCTGAAAAGAGCAGTATGTTTGGTCCAGATTTCCAGAATTATACTCATGCAGTCAAAGAGGAGGCTTTGCGTATCAATGAGCTTATTATAAATTCCCGAGAGTTACTTACTGATCTTCGTGAGACCAATGATTCCCTTCTCAATACCAAACAAAACGAGATTATAAAAGTACTGACATTGGTTTCCTTTATTTTCTATCCACTGACATTTGTTGCCTCAGTGTTTACTATTCCAGGTATACGAGTACCCCTGACTAATGTCAGTTATGGTTGGTGGACGATTGTGCTAATAATGGTCGGTATATCAGTTGGGATATGGTTTTATTTCAAAAGAAAAGGTTGGATATCCTAGCGAAGTGCGATCACTATGTATTCAAAAGAAATATATCTCTACAATACAATGTCTCGCTCGAAAGAGCTTTTTAAGCCTATAAATAAGAGCGAAGTAACAATGTATAATTGCGGGCCGACAGTATATGACACGCCCCATATCGGTAACTACAGAACATTTGTGCTGAACGATTTGATCCGTCGTACATTTGAATATAATGATTATGAAGTTACACAGGTTATGAATATAACGGATGTTGATGATAAAACCATCCGAAGAAGTCGTGCGGAGAACGTCAAACTTTCTACGCTAACAAAAAAGTATGAAGACCTATTTTTCCAAGGTCTTACTTCTTTGAATATTCTCAAACCACAAAATATAACTCGAGCTACTGAATATATCTCTGCTATGATTGAATTGGTGCAGTCATTACTTGATAACAGAGTTGCATATAAAGCCAAAGCTGGAATATATGTGAGTATTGATAAAGTAAAAAATTATGGTGCTTTGGCTTGTCTCGATTTGTCCAAGGACAGTAATGATGAGCACGGACAAGAGCGCATATCCAACGATGAATATGACAAAGAAAACCCTAGAGATTTTGCGGTTTGGAAGTTTAGGAATGAAGATGATGGCGATGTCTTTTGGCCAGCTTCGTTTGGAGAAGGTCGTCCAGGTTGGCACATAGAATGTTCGGCCATGTCCATGAAAATTCTCGGACCAACGATGGATATTCACACGGGCGGCTCTGATCTTATTTTCCCTCACCACACAAATGAAATTGCTCAATCTGAATCGGCTACAGGTAAACCTTTTGTTCATTACTGGATCCATGGTGGCTTTATGAATGTAAACGGTGACAAGATGTCTAAGTCTAAAAATAATTTTTCTAAACTAGAGGAGTTGTCGGGAAGTGACGTATCCCCTATCGCTTTTCGATATTGGCTTTTGACTGCTCATTATCGAACACAAATAAATTTTACTTTTGAAGCTGTAAAAGCTGCACAAAATGCTTTCCTTAAATTAGCTGCAAATATCTCTGAATATCCAGAAGGTGGAGTTATTAGTGCAGATTATAAAGAAAAGTTTATTAAATATATTAATGACGATTTTGATATGCCTAGAGCCGTTGCTTTGGTCTGGGATTTGATGAAGGATTCTGGAGTATCAAACGATAATAAGAGGGCTACGGTTTTAGATTTTGATAAGGTTTTTGGTCTCGGACTAAGTAAATTGGTCAAAGAATCAGTAGAAATTCCGCAAAATATTAAGGCACTAGCCGACGCACGTGAAATTGCTCGTCAGAATAAAGATTGGACAAAAGCTGATGAATTACGTAAGCAAATAGAACAAGCGGGATATGATGTTAGTGATAAAGATGGTGCGTATAAAATTACCAAGAAAAATTAATATATTAGTGCTGACTCATCTTGTATCAGTTCTGGCAAGATCTCTGATTTCTTCTCGTACCAAACCAATTTCGTCCGAAATATCCTGACGGCTCGCTTCAATCCTATCTTCTATGTCAGATAGCCTCGAATATATGCGAGATTCCATCGCATCTACTCGTTCCTCCAGACGCTCAAAGCTTCGTGTGATAGAAATTGCAACATCATCGCCATTCTTATAAATTAGTCGTTCGATTAACTCAAGATCTTTTTGATCCAAAATCATATGTTTGTAATTAATGTTTTATTAACATTAATACTTTAAAACATTACAATGAAGAAACTATGAACAAATTATGAAGTTTTACAGGAGAAAGAATGAAGAATAGTTAAATTATTTTACTCCGATGACCTGTTTTACTTGATCAAGCTTGGCTTTGGCGACTTTATTTGCACATTCTGCACCATCAGCTAGAACCTTGCTGACAATTTTGTCGCCATCTTTAGCGAGTTTTTCGCGTCTCTCACGGATCGGCTTAACAAAAGCGTCTATATCTTCTATAAGGGCATCTTTGAGAGCTTTATATTTACCTTTATTTGCTTCATAAAGAGGCTTAAGTTCGGCCTCGGTTTTGAAAAGTTTGTGAATGGCGTAAACGTTTGCAGGGATACCTCCGTTTTCTGGTCCACCAGAATCAGTAACTATACTCATCACGGCTTTTGTAATTTCTTCACGAGTAGCAAAAAGTGGAATGGTGTTATTGTAACTCTTGGACATTTTACGGCCATCAATTCCAGGAACAGTTG
>CAIVGA010000061.1 GCA_903905325.1 uncultured bacterium | reverse complement strand
CTCCACGCGGCGTCGCTCCGTCAGACTTTCGTCCATTGCGGAAGATTCTCGACTGCAGCCACCCGTAGGTGTATGGGCCGTGTCTCAGTCCCATCGGTGGGGGTCACCCTCTCAGGTCCCCTAGGCGTCATTGCCTTGGTGAGCTTTTACCTCACCAACTAGCTGATACCGATCAGGCCGTTCCAGAAGCGAAAAACTTTGCTCTTGCGAGATTATCGGGAATTACCCCGCCTTTCGGCGAGCTATGCCCGACTTCTGGGTACGTACCTAATTATTACTACCTCGTCTGCCGGTTGCCTCAATATTGCTATTGGGGCCCCCTTGACTTGCATGCCTTATCCACGCCGCCAGCGTTCATCCTGAGCTAGGATCAAACTCTTAACTAAAAGCAAACGGAACAAAATAGAAAGCGCGATTACCCTTGCGGGTCGTTAGACCTTTGCGGGAAATTTATTTTCAATCTTGATTATTTTTTCTTTAAGCGGAGTTCTACCCTAGCTTCGTCACACAGTGAATTATGTGTGACTTAAATCATTTTTTTAGAAATATTGGTTCTTTGCACATACTGTCATATTCCGCTAAGAATAATGACAGCAAATTTACTAATACATTCTCAATTAATATTTCATTTTCAACGAACTTCTTTAACTACCGCCCCAATAAGGCAGCTAATGCTGGGTTATTGAGACGTAAGGGACAGTTTACAGTAATGCATTAGGAAGTCAAGGGGCTTAAAAAGCCTTGATTAATAACCCTTATGTGATAATGTCTATATAAATAGCACCAATAAAAATCAAATAGGAGAAGCCTTATGTCAGATATCTTCACAGAAATTACAGAGGCAACAGGAGTTGATAATAGTGTCCTAGGAAAAGTTTATGCTGGTCGCAGACTAGTACCAATCCTAGGAGAAATAACTCCAGAAATGGCCGATGGAGCAGCTAGAGCACTTATGGCTTTAGATGTTGTAAAAATTGCTCCAATCACATTACTCATTGGAAGTGATGGTGGATGTCTGAAGTCATCAAATGATATTGGTGGCATTATACAAACACTTCGTTCACCCGTGGATGGGTTGGTAATCGGACGTGCAGGATCATCAGCATTCGATCTTTTACTAAAATGTCGCGTGCGCATGGCATTACCAAACGCCATGCTCTTCACTCATTTTTGTCGCCACAACATCGAAGCAATAATCGAAGGAGATATCAGTAAAAAAGATCTGGCAGAATTAAAGAGAAGATTGCTTCACGACAGACACGACTTTGAAGAACTTTATATGAAGCGCCTCGGCATGACCAGAAAACAAGTTTACGAAATCTGTCGCCTTGGTGAGAAATTCTCAATGACTTATGATGCCAGAGGAGCTCTCAAGCACAGAATGATTGATAAAATCGTCAAAAATTTCAAGTTGTTTGGCGATTGTGAGACAGATTGATTTAAAATTTGTTTTTAGAAACCCCACAACCTTCGTTGCAATAATGCGACAAAGGTTTTTTATTTTAATAGCATCTGTGGGAAAAGAATGCTAATGTAACACCATGAAAACACCGATTCGTAAACAGCAGACCATGGTCCGCAAAAGCCCATTAAATAGGCCAATTCCAGCCGTCGATGCCCCTCTATTCCCCATGCGCATCAACAAATACCTTGCGCTCAAAGGTTTTTCAACACGCCGTGGTGCAGATGAACTTATTGCAAAAAGGATTGTAACTATCAATGGTCGCTCTGCTGTTCTTGGGGACAAAGTCTTGGAAACTGACGTTGTAGAAGTCCGTAAAAATAAAATGACTGGAATATTTGGCCAAGAATATTCTTACTATGCTTGCAACAAACCAAAAGGTATTCCGGTTCTAGACACACGTAAAGGAGTAAAAGGTTTTGCAGAAATTTTTACTGAAAAAGGTATGGAGGAAAAAGGATTATTCCCTGTCGGAAGTTTGGATAGAGATACGGCTGGCTTAATTATATTTACAAATGATCGTCGTATCATCGACCGCATGGAAAATCCAAAACATACTCATCCAAAACAATATTTTATAGAAACGATCCAACCCTTGCGTGCAAATTTCAAAGAAAAACTAGAGGCTGGGGTTTCGATTGAAAATGGTCCAAAAATCGAATGTCATGTCACCATAAAAAACCCTTTGGCTTGCACAGTCAGTATCGACGATCCCAAAAATCGTATTCGCCAAATTTGTAGTCTCTTTGGTGCAGAAATTACTAACCTTACTCGCACGGGAATTTTGAATATTCAACTTGGTAGTCTTACTCCAAATAGTTTCCGCAGAATCGATGGCGATGAACGTAATATTTTCTTGAAAAAATTAGGACTATAAAAACATGAAAGAAAGTGCGGAAAAAATCTGGGACATAATCGTCATAGGTGGTGGACCAGCTGGAATGATGGCAGCTGGACGTGCAGCAGAAGTAGCGCGCGAGCAAAAAGAGATTGGTGCAATTTCGCGCGACGTAAGTATTTTGCTACTCGAAAAAAACTCAACACTTGGTAAAAAGCTTCTCATCACTGGTGGTGGACGTTGTAATGTGACAAATGCTGAATTCGATATTCGCACCCTTTTGGCAAAATTCAAGAATAGCGATAAGTTTCTTTTTTCAGCTTTTTCTCAGCATAGCGTAAAGGAAACATTAGAATTCTTTCACGACCACGATATGCCGACGAAAGTAGAAGAAGGTAAAAGAGTTTTTCCAGAAAGTAATAGCGCGCAATCAGTTTGGGATGTACTCGTCAACCAACTCAAGACTCACAAGATCACAGTGCGATCGAACGCTGCTGTTGCAGGTTTCATCCAGACCAAGCCAGCTCAAATAGATGCGGTAAAATTAGCAGATGGAGAAATTATACGTGGACGAAATTTTATATTAGCAACTGGTGGTACTTCACATCCAGAAACAGGTTCAACTGGCGACGGTTATGCATGGCTTACGAAGATTGGCCACAAAGTCGGTCAACCACAAGCAGCTTTGGTGCCAGTGGAAGTAAAGGATTCATGGGTTAAGCAATTGTCTGGATTTTCATTACCTACAGCCAAAATTACACTTTTCCAAAACGATGCAAAAAATGGCGGCATTATAAAAATCCCTGGCAAAAATGCTGTAAAAAAAGGCAAAGTACTTTTTACTCACTTTGGTCTATCTGGTCCAGCAATATTGAATATGAGTTCTGAAATCGGCGAGCTTCTCAAATATGGTGAAGTTATTTTGTCACTCGATCTTTTACCTGCACTTGCTTATGACATGCTCAACGAGACACTCATTAAACTTTTCAAGAAAGAAAGTAATAAAATGTTCAAGAATGTTCTATCTGAATCGGTAAAATCCGGAACTGGCACATCTATATCTTCACCTCTTATTCCCGCACCACTCATACCATCGGTCCTAGAAAAATCTGGAATAGATGGCGACACTTTCTGTCACAGTATTAGTCGTGAAGAGCGCCTCAATCTTGTGAAAATTCTGAAGGATATGCGTATCACTCTGACTGGACTTCTCGGATCTGACAAAGCCATTGTCGCATCAGGTGGTGTTGCCCTCGAAGAAATAGAATGGAAAAACATGCGTTCACGACTCGTGCCAAATCTGCACATCATCGGTGACATACTCGATATCAATAGACCATCTGGAGGTTATAGTCTTCAACTTTGTTGGACGACTGGTTGGGTTGCTGGCACTGCAGCTGGAACTTCCGCAGTAAGTGTGGCTAACGAAAGTACGATTTTAAAATAATAATTAGTGACCAAAATACTTGGCATATTTCTTGTCTTCATGTCCGATATGACCAAGCCACCAACTTCCTAGATACCTTTCAATCTCGACCAAGAGCATGTCTGGTAATTCATTACCAGTATCCAGTCTTTGTTTGATTTCTTCATATTTCTTTAAAAACTCAGCGTGCTTTTTCTTATGATCTTCGATCTCTGGGTAGCCACCTTTTGCCATGTATTCTTCTTCATAAGCGAGGTGCTGTTTGGCATATTCAAAAAAGAAATTCAGACTGATAACAACGTCCTTTTCATCGATCACACCATTGCCAGAAACACGGTCTATAATCACGTTTATCTGACCGAGTAATTTTTTATGCTGTTCATCTATCGTATCATTTCCAACAGACATATCCTCTGACCAATCAAAATGTGGAACCATATATTTAATATATTATTATTAATATCGCTACAATTATATCATATACGTCCTACAAATTGACAAGTACTAATAAATAGGGAGTATGAGTTTAAACGACAGTACAACAACAATGTAATAGAGAGGAAAAAATGGAAAAGCGTGCACTAATATCAACAACAGACAAAACCGGCTTGATACCGTTCGTGGTGGTCGATCTAGCGGATTACGAAGACGTTTTGTTCGAACTTAGCATCGATGGTAACATCGACATTCGTGACCACTTCCGCAAAGTCATTGCCGCTGGTGGCAAGATCGAGCTCGGCAAGCACGGCGTGTTCTATTGCTCTTAATTTTCTTCTTAATTCCAAATAATTCGGAGTGGTCTTCCCTACCAAATCCCAAAAGCCACGACCGTGATTGAATTCTTTTATATGACAAATTTCGTGAACGATCACATAGTCGCGTAGCTCAGGTGTAAGAAAAGCGATCTTATAATTAAAATTGAGGTTGCCATTACGAGAACATGAACCCCAGCGACTACCTTGATTTCTGATAGCGATCCGCCCTACTTTCAAACCCTGAAGCGACTGCTGATATTGTTCGCTGAAATGCTTTACTCGCTCAGTAATTATGATGCGTGCTTGTTCTTTATATAAAAGATATTGTTTACGACCAGTAGATCGTCGCTGGTTTCGTCGCGGAGCTCGGCGTGAGGATCTACGAATTATCCGACGCCTCACATATATGCGCCGTCGACGAATATTAGTAAAGAAAAAAGAAAGCAAGTTATTCGAGCTTATTAAACACTAATTACTTCTTCCAGCGTGGGGCGAACCTAATAAGGTAAGAGAAGATCTTTGCAATCAACTTGTTATTGCCATTCTCTACCATTTTTTTATAACAGACTTTCTGAAACTCTTTCAAATCATTACCCTGATAACACAATGATCCCTTTCTAAAACAATAACTGCAATACCTATCAGACTCCCGAGGATTTGGGTCTTTTGAAAAAGGCATCATGCAACTCTCGCAACTTGTAATTTTCTTTTTTGGGGTATTTTCTTGGGTATTATTTGACATGCTTTTATTATATCAAGTTTTTCTGCACGTGTAAGTCTCTTGAGCGCTGCTTCACGTGCGCGCACTTTTGCCAAAGTCCTATGAGCCTCGCTATATACCAGAAAAACAGGGCGACGAATCTTGGTGTAATGAGCACCAGACTTTGCATGATTGTGATTGTGAACGCGCTGTTCTAGATCATTTGTGCTACCAACATATAAAGTGTTGTCAGAACAACGGAGAATGTAAGTGTGGTGCATGGATTTCTTAAAAAAATTACTTATGCTGTAGATCTATATTACTTAATACTTCCACTGCACTCTCAAGCATTCTGTCCATTATTTCACCCCAATCAAAATATTTTTTAATATCAGCGGGATTAATAAGCTTTATTTCTGTGACGCCGCCAGCTGGATCAGATACAAAAGGTCCATAAGGCTCAACTAGACATGCATATCGTAATTGATATATAAAAGTGTTGTCACGAGTGTCAATAACCTTCTGATAACCGATAGGCTTCGCGAGCAACACTTTCATATTGGATTCTTCTTGAATTTCACGTAATAAAGTTTCTTCGAACGATTCACCTTTCTCAATCGTTCCACCTATAAGTCCCCAATCATGTTTACGCCCCCCAAAACCAATGACCAATTTGTCACCATAGAAACAAACTCCGTAAGTTTGCTGGCATTTTGAATAATCTAAACTGCCGAATTCATCAGTATCATTGTATTCAATGATATATTTCACCTTGCTGAAGCCTATGTATTCTCGAGTGATCTGCATATAAACTATTTATATTACTTAGATTATAGCCTCATATCATCAATGCACCAAATGCTTAGTTAGATTAACAATAGTTTCTTTCTCTTTTGGATCACTCTCGGCGACGAGCAAAGCCAAAGCTGCCATGGCAGTATCATTAATCTTGCGTTCGCCAGTCGTCTTGATTAGATAATTATTTCGACTAAGAAAATGCAGGAAAACTATAGAGCCAAGACGTTTATTACCATCTGAAAATGGGTGATCTTTGATGACAAAGTAGAGCAAATTCGCAGCCTTATCTTCTATAGTCGGATACAACTCTTTACTATCCCAAGTCTGGTAAATAGACTTGATGGCGCCCTCAAAACTTTTTCCACGCTCAACACCAAAAAGTTCACTAGCTTCACCTTTGCTAGCAAGTTCCCTTTTGACCTCAACAACTAGACCGAGACAATTTTCATAAGAAAGATTGAATATGGATTTCTTACCTTTCACTGTCGCCATTGCGTCGCGATCATATTGCTCCAATATAGAGAGCGTCTTGGCATAAGCAGAAAGCAACTCCAGAATGTCCTGGGTCTTATCCTTTAAAGATTCTTTGTGAGATTTGGACTCGATGAAGGTAACAGCCTTTTGTAATTCTTCAAATTTTTTACGCGTTTCTATCAATTTCTGCTGGTTGACTACGTAACCATTCACGATATATTTACGTAATATGTTTGTAGCCCAAATACGGAATTGTGTGGCTTTCCTCGAACTCACCCTGTATCCAACTGACAAAATAGCATCCAAATTGTAATACTCAATATCACGTATTACCTCACGATCTCCCTCTTTTTGAACTGTTGCATTTTTTGCAACAGTTGCCTTTCTATCAAGCTCTGCCTCATTAAATATATTATTAAGGTGACGAGAGATCACTGATTTGTCACGATCAAAAAGCTCCGCAACCTGATCTAACGTAGCCCAAATAGTATCCTTCTCACCATCAGCCCTAAGCTCAACGTTCCCTTGCTTATCCTTATAAATGACGATTTTGTTTTGACTCATATTGTTTGTTTAAATTAATTAATAAATTATGCTAATAATAAAAAATACTACCGATAAGGTAGTTGCTGGGTTACTATTGAGAGTTGGCCCGGTTATTAGTGTGACTATTTTATCATGTGAGAAAAACTATTCAAGTTTATATACATCCAGCGCCACTTCTTCATAAGGATGCACTTTTTTGATAGCAGCAATAATATCTGGAACGAGCGCTCTGTCACAAGTCACTTCAATGCGTTCTTCATCCACTTCCTCTAGCTTCCCCACTTTTCCAATATGCGGTTGCGCACCAGCTTCTGGTTTGAATCTTCCAATCCCACGTGTCGAAAAACTGCAAAATGAATATTTCCCAAGTTTTCCACCACCAGCTTTGCCAATAGCTTCACGAACGATGGTCGCGTGAGTAAGAGGAACGTAGACGATGAGTTTGGAGGAGGTGGGCATGGTACAAAATAATTACTTAATCTGTAAGATGTATTTCTTACTCTTCGCTATCTTCATCCCGACACTGCACTTTGAGTCATCGCGAATAAAATCATAAGCCCAATATTCAATACCATCCTTACTTGTTTGAGCCAACATAACTAGCGAATAAACCTTTTTTTGTTTCAAAAGATTTTTCCACTTCAACAATGGAATTAAGGCCTGATTAATATCAAAATCATTTTGGCGAAATGAGCTTTTCATCTCAACAATTACCACTGTATCTGACCATTCAAAACCCCCATCTATTTCGATTTGTGCTTTAGACATATCTATATCCTTTGTACCAACAATAAGATGAACGCCAGCTTTTTGACGACCACCAGTAAATAATACGCCTTTATTATTTAAGCCATAAAAATCAGAGACAATACCCGCATGATTTGCAATTGCCAAAAGAGTAGTTTCGCCAGGATTTGATGTTGATGACATTGTCTCCTTAATTCCAGCCAGCATTCCTTCTGTTAACTCATACTTTGGTTTAAAAACTCCTCCAGATTTTGGTTCATCGAACACAACCGGCATCGGACTTTTGATGATCGCCCAAGTACTACGACTTATTGGAATTTTAACAACTCCTCTTTTTTTTAATGCATTCATGCTCTTGGAGCTCGAATGAAATATACGTATTTCTCCCTGCCCAGACTTTGTATATTTCGACAGTATAGGACCGAGATGAGACTTATCGTATTCGACTGTATCATTACCGTCCACGCGATTATCCCAAATGTTCTGTAAAAGATTCTCCCACGCCTCCTCCTGCCAAGACATATCTGATGCCATATTATTTCTTTAATTCTAATAAACGTTTCTTTGATAATTCTAGGTACTCTTTGGTCATATCTATTCCTACAAATTTGCGACCATTGAGAACTGCAGCTATTCCAGTTGTGGAACTTCCAGTAAAAGGATCCAAAATCACATGATTTTTGTCTGTACTTGCCAAAACAATTCGCTTAAGCAATTCCAGTGGTTTTTGAGTTGGATGTTTGCCAAATGTTTTCTCTTCTTTCTTTGGTGTACCAACTGTCCAAATATCTTCTGATTCTGGAATATGCCAAACACTCCTCATTTGTTTACCATCATTTTTGAAGAAATCACTAGGCCATTCCTTATTTTTCATCCAGTCATAATTAAATAAATGTTTACCCTTTTTATCTTTTCTGGCCCAGATAATAGTCTCATGGCTAGCTGTAAAAAATCTACAACTTAGATTTGGAGCAGCATTTGGTTTAAACCATGAAATATCATTTAAAATATGATATCCAAGAGCCTGCAACGCATGGCCACATTGATAGATAGAATGATATGTTCCACTAACCCACAAAGTACCGTTTGGTTTCAAAACACGCTTGCATGCTTCGAGCCATTTAAAATGAAAATCGTAGTCATCTTGGAAACCTTTACTCTTATCCCAATCCCCTTTATTAACACTCACCATTCGACCTGCGTGCACCGAAAAGCCACCATTTGAAAGGTTATATGGTGGATCAGCAAAAATCATGTCGATTGAATTTTCTGGTAGCTGAGCGAGAATATTTAATGAATCTCCGTGATATAGAACAAAATCACCTTTCTGGAAATAGGGCTTTGTTTCTACACGTGAAAGAATCTTTTTACTAATCATGGCAGGCAAAATTTGATTTGTGTACATAGTATAACAAGTTAATTATTAATTGATACCTTGACAAAACACAACAAAAAACACTCTCATAAACAAGGAATTATTAAGTTTTAGCGTCACACAACCGCTAGTTACGATCTGGCTGTATGTATAATAAGAGAATTATACTATGTATATAATTTGGTGCAATAGAAAGACTATCCTCTAAACTTACACAATACATCATTCAGAACCTTAATTGATTGTGCCAATTCTTTTATGGAAAATGGTTTATTGAGTTTATTATCAGCGTGGTGAATTTGATGCCTAATATAGATCGGTAACGCAATAGTTTTTTCTTCTTTTTTCGTATCACGATCATCTATATACATCTTTTGGGACTCACTATAATGCTCTAGCAAATATGAACCAAACTTTGAAAGATCCATTTTAGTAAGCTTTATGGCCATGTTGAACAAAAGAATATGTAACAATTCGTCTTCGATACCAGAAATAGTATCTGACTTCACTTCAGTTATACAATCACCATTCTTTTCAAAAGAGAAAACTTTACCGTCTTCATCATTAAAATTCGAAGACGCAAAATATGGATCATGTGTCGTAATTATGACTTGATGATTTGTGGTATTACCTATCTTTCTTAAAACGTTATTGAGTTCCTTTTTTAATTTTGGGTGCAAATAAACTTCAGGTTCTTCGAAAACAATGAGAGTTAAGTTGTCACTAATAATACTACGTTCAAGAAGAAGATCTGTATACGCCTTTAAAATAGAGAGTATGACCAATCTCTGTGTCCCCTGACCCAAATCTCCTAATTTTCTTTTTTGGTCACCTTCCGCTATTTCTATCCTACTAATTAACGCCTTTAATATAGTACCCGGTTTTAGTTTGTTATTTAGCTGATTTGTACTGGACCCCTTTCATTGCATGCCATCCTTGTTAGCTGAATTGTAAGCCATCGCCGATTTTTCCGCAAACTGCATAGGCGGCATTTTCAATGCTGTGTGTATTCTAGTGTGATTGTACTGCCAGATGGTTCGATAAATCTCATAGACCAATTCACCAAGTGTTTTGAATCTAGCGGGATCACCTAGATCGACCTTGAACTGTGAATAGAATGATTCTTGGTAGCCATTCTCCCACGGACAACCCGGAGCTGAGCGAGAGATTATGACGCCGACCCTTTCCAGTGTCTGGATGAAAGCATCAGAGTTGTATTCACTGCCATTGTCACTGTGATAGATGACAGGTCGAGGATTAGTGAGAATAGCATTCATGAATGCGGACAATACCAGTTGTGTGGCGTGCGTGGTGTATACGGACATGCCAACTATCTTTCTCGTAAACAAGTCTTCGACTGTAGCCACATACACGAATTTGCCTTGAAACGGTATGTAGGTGAAGTCAGATACCCAGATAT
>CAIVGA010000060.1 GCA_903905325.1 uncultured bacterium | reverse complement strand
TTTAGTTATAAAGAAATCCAGAAGGAAATAAGTGTTTCCAAAGGTCTGTTGTCTGGATGGTTAAAGTATATCAGACTTTCTGCTAATGAGGAGGCTTTTTTAAAGAAACGGATGATGGAGAGGCAGAATGAGGGAAGAATTAAAACTATATTTACAAATCGGTCAAATAGAGCTGTTCGTGAGAAAAAAGTAGAAGATGAAGCAAAGATAGATTTTCAAAAATTTTGTTTGGATCCAGTTTTTCTTATTGGTGTCGCATTGTATTGGGCAGAAGGATCTAAACGTGACAGTCAGTTTAATTTTGTTAATTCTGACTCCGATATGATTATTTTTATGTACAAATGGATTCAGAAGTTTTTATTGATAGGCCATGATAAAATTAAAATCAGATTATTTATTCATGACATACCTGGTTATGAAAACTCGCAGATATTTTGGTCAGAAAAGCTTGCTGTAGAGCCATATTTATTCCAAAAGACAATATACAAGAAAACTCCACACAATGTGAAGAAAAACCCTGATTACCAGGGATGTGTTAGACTCGGCGTTGGCGGCATACGTTACTTGAGAGTTATGAAGGCTTGGCAAAAGTTACTTATCCAGTATTATAGTAACAAGTTATAAGCGCCCGTGGCTCAAAGGATAGAGCACTTGGCTTCGGACCAAGGGGTTGTAGGTTCGAGTCCTACCGGGCGCACAAAAAGTTTTTGGAAGCGTGAAAAAAAGAAAAACTTGGTAAAAAAATAAAGTTACGCTATACTACACTGCGTTAGTATTTTGCGGGTATCGTTTAGTGGTAGGACGCGTCCTTGCCAAGGACGAGGTGGGAGTTCGATTCTCCCTACCCGCACAATTCGCTTCGCCTGCCGCGAAGAGCAATATAAATGGCTTTATTGAGCTATTTTGAAGATATTGGGTTATTCAAACTGTGGATAACTCTGTGGATGACGTTTATAAAAGACATAATTTATGGCTATAAATCGTCGTTTTGATGTTAATTTCTTGTCCTTTCTAGAAAATGGCTTTATTGAGCTATTTATCTTTGGGACACTTTAAAAGTCATCAAAAAGGTGTTACAAAACGTAAAATTTGTCGTTAATTCATATTAATTTATGAGTACTAGATCGACTGGAAATATTGGTGAGGATATTGCTTGCAGATACCTTGAAAAGAGGGGATTTGTGATTGTTTCACGAAATTATCAGAAGAAATGGGGTGAACTGGATATCGTTGCTGTTGAAAATGTTGCACGTGAAACATCTGGTATTTGTCGCCCTCTACATTTTTTTGAAGTAAAAAGTATAACGGGGTATTGGACTGGATTTCGTCCAGAAGATAATGTACATTCTCTCAAAACTAGGCATATTCGTAGAATGATTCAAACATATATGTGTGATTCTGGTGTAAATACTGACGGGATATGTTTCGGACTAGATACGGAGTTTTATTTTCATGTTTTATGTGTCTATATCAATATGAAGACAAGAAAAGCCCGTGTTAAATGGCTAAAGAATGTTATTTTGTAAGATTTATGTTAGGATATTCGAACGGCGTTGTAAAAATTAAGGCGTCTATGTAGAGCAAGGTAATTTGTAAATCGGGGCGTGGTGTAACGGCTAACATGCCTCTTTTGGGAAGAGGTGACTCCGGGTTCGAATCCCGGCGCCCCGACAAGTTAGTATAAAGTAGTGAAAGTGTGCGACATATAAATCATGAGAGAAATCTATAAGAAAATATATAATTTCTTCGATAAGCTTGAAGATGTCGTACGTGGACATCTGAGTCAATATCCGATTGTTTATACTATTATCGGTGGTATTGCGGTCGTGCTTTTTTGGAGAGGGGTATGGCACACTGCTGATATTCTTCAATCACAAGGCGGATGGTTGGGTGCGATATTTTATGAGCCAACAAATCTTATTATCGTCACAGTCATTCTTCTTTTGATCGGTTTGTTTGTGTCATATTTCGTTGGTGATACGATATTGATTAGTGGTATTAAGAAGCAAAAGAAGGTGACTGATAAGACAGAGAAGGAAGTAGAGGAGGAAGAAAATGAGTTGAAGAAAATTCAGACAACGATTAAAGAGATGAAAAAAGAAGTCGATGAAATGAAAGAAGAAGTTGACGAAGAGTATAAAATGCGTCATCCTACATCGGCGGCCAGTGTAGGGAAGTCTGGTGGCGAAGAGAAAAAATAAATGCGGGATTAGTTAATCGGTATAATAACAGTTTTCCAAACTGTGGTGAGGAGTTCGACTCTCCTATCCCGCACCAGCGAATCGTCTAGTTAGTAACAAATTTTATAAAACAAAAACCGTCACACACCCAATGTGACGGGGGAAGATAGTTGGTTTCAGTTCATGAAAACTGCGAAGTCAATGTTATCGACTTTGAATGATGACACTGGTGTTGGGGTCTTGGTTCCGGCGAGTTTTTCTTCGTATTCCTTTGTACCCACTCGGATGATCGTCACCAATTCCAGAGCTTTCAAGGCCTTATTGTCGCGTAACATTTCCTTTGCCGCAGCTTCACATTCACTTTGATTGAACATCTTCATACTTATTTCATAATTACATATATAATAATATTTGTCAAACCACACTGCTGGATTAAACGGTCGTGTCTTTTGTCATATGTTTAATTAACAATCTCTCAACTTGATTCACATATTCCTCATCGCTGGTAAGCTTTCCTTTTCTGAGTTGGCCGCCTTCACGATAATCAATGTCATATACATCATCTCCGAATCCACGTGCAGCTTTACCGAAATCTATTACACACGGATTTCCATTATCATCAATCATGATATTGCCCTCGTGCAGATCACGATGGTATATTCCTTTTTCATGCATTTTGGATATAAAAACTCTTAGTTTTTTGAAGAAAGTTTCAAAGTTAAAAGTTGTGGGAAGTACAGCACGTTTTTCAATAACATCTTTTATCGATACCGCATCCAATCGTTCCATTGCCAGCACGTATATGAGTTCTTTTGTAGAGTAAGTATCACCATCATCAGTTTGTTTATAAATTGCCCAACAACACGGATTGGGAATATCTACTTCTTTGGATAAGGTATGCAATTCTTGCAAAAATGTACCCTCTGTATCTGGTGAATGATAGCCATATTTCGGATGACTAGGCTCAAATGTTGTTGTGGTACGAATACTTGATTTAGGAGGATTTTTTCCTAATACTTCACGATAACAACAAATTTTGAAACAAATTTTCTCTGATTCTTCTGGTATGTATACTTCAGCAGTTAACCCGTTTCCAAGGAAATCTGTTCTATTGGTCAAAATAGCCTCAATAAGATTCCTGACCTGAATATCAACTTTTTCAATAGAAAGTTGAGGGTGCTCTTCCTGGCTGTGATCATGGCTGTCGAAGTGTCCTACTTTTAATTCAGATTCTGGCATGGAGATAGTATATATGAAATTTGGCAGAAAGGTAGTGGCAGAAAGGTGGGGTCAACAAAAAACCGCCTTTTTATCCCAAGTATATCCTATATCCTTTCCAGCTTGGCGTTACCCCTGTGATCAATGGTCACATAAGTAGAAGGATTATCACAGAATGAACCAGAGTTTATGTAGAGCAAATTATTTTTTGAATTTGTATACGGTAAATGGGTATGAGAACAAATAACAACATTGGCATTTCTTCGAATAGCTTGATGCATGGCAAGTTTTTGTTGTCTGTGTGACGAAACTCCCAATATACGCTTGCTCAGACGCTTGATAAGCATAGAGGAGTTCTGGTTTTTCTTATTTATATGCTGAATGATATAAAATAAATGGGTAAATATGTGTGTGGTGCGTGGTAAATAAGTCACAAATGGATCGAATTGGTCTCCGTGTATGCATAGGAATTTATTAGGACCGACAATGAAAGTATGATCGTCCATAATTTCAATCCCTATTTTGCGGGCCAGACCGTCTAATTTACGGCCGTGATTACCTCCAACCATGATTACTTTACGCGTCTCTGCGACCTTGGAAATTAGAGAGACTAATTGCCAATGCATATTGTCGAATGATTTTGTTACTTCAGAATCAAAAAGATCACCGTTAATTATGAGCGTTTTATATTGAGTCGTTTTTAAAAGTTCGATTATTTTGTCCGTGCGACAGATCTTGGATCCAATATGAATATCGCTGACGAGTAGGGTATGGTAGGTCATGGATGTCGATCTTGGGGGTGCGGGTATTATAACAAAAAACCTCCATTAAGGAGGCCTTTTGTTTTCCAAAAAGGGAACCGATTTATTTAACTGCGTCCTTCAAGGCCTTTGCGGCGCGGAACTTTGGAACCTTCATAGCTGGGACGTTGATAGACTCGCCTGTGCGAGGATTACGTGCCTGACGAGCTGCACGCTGCTTGACTGAGAAGATACCGAGACCTGCAATAGAGACCTCTTCACCCTTCTTGAGAGAATCAATGATGCTGTTGATCATTGTCTCAACGGCTTGCTCGGCCTGAACCTTTGTTCCTCCGAGGATTCCGTGAACTGCTTCTGCGATAGCTGCTTTGTTCATAGTATTTTTGATTAGTTCTATTAATGGCTAATAATATAATCGATCTGTAAGGTACATTATATATTAAGCCATATTTTAGGCAATAGGGGTGAAATATGAGGGTGGGATAAGCTGTGGATGGGGGAATTAGAGCTAAAAATGGGTAATTTATGTTCAGGTACACTATAATTTCTTATAAAACATCTTGAAAATGTGTTTTTGAAACTCTGCTATTCTCTTACTCTCTATAACCATAGCAGTTTCCGAGTTGTAGTCGATGAAAGCCACCTTGTTTCCATATATGACCTCAGTCACGTTGTGCTCAAAAGGTCCGAAATCTCCCGGCATTGTCTTAACAAAGCGGTCTAGCTTCTGGATTTTATGCTTTGAAGTTTGTTCATTTGTTATGACCTCTCTCTGAAGTTGTTTAGCATCACGCATTTTCCTGTATCCACGTGGTACATACTTGTCTTTTTTCTCTTGGCCATCACGGTTTGAGCTATATCTATAAAATACATCTCCCTTTTTGAGACTTCTTACAATGTCATCAAATATTCTCTTTGTTCCGTCTTTGCCTTCAAGAAACCTGACTTTTGGTTTCTGCTCATTGCTTGAATATGAGTCTTCAAGATCTGGCAGAATCTCGAATAGGTCAATTTTTAAATCATCAAAGATTGCCTCAAGCCTGTTTGGTGGTTCAGCCATGTAGATCATTCTGTTTTGACGATGATTCTGTGTAATGAGCTTCTTTTCTAGTAGGGAAGGAAGTGCTTTATAAATGAGTGGTCTATGTATGGCGGTTTTCTGTGAAATCTTGGATATGTTTGATGGACCAAGCTCTACGAGGGCCAAATATATAGCGCTTTCGTTTTTTGTTAGGCCAATTTTCTCTAAAACCTTGTTTTTATCCATATATTTATTCTATTGAAGTGTAATAATTTGTACACTAGTAATATACAGTTATGGTGCGTTTAAAGCAAGTATTTGGGCTCGTATTGAGTATTTTGTGCTTTGAAACATAAAATATGTAACTATAAGTTACAGTTAAGACCACGAAGAATGTGGCTCTGCTTAGGTATTTGAGCCAAATTTTATTTAATTGATTACAAAAAGACCATGTCTGACCAGCATTGTCAAGATTATTCATATATATTGTTCAACGGACCAAAGACGAAGAGAAAGAAAGACTTTGAAAACAACACTCGACTAGCAAACGAGTGCATTAGAAACGCAGGGCTGCATGAAGCAGCTGGGCGTAAGGGAGTAAACCCTGATACGGGTCTCCCCTCGGCAACGCAACCGAGAACCAGATGAGAATCGATCTACTGGGTTAGATCGAGCTAAGTCTGGATAAAGGTGGGTTGGACTCAGGTGCGAAAACAGCACACTGGGTCCACCCACTCTGTCGCAGGATATGAGTCCTGCCTGATGAGCTCAAAAGAGCGAAACAGAATAGATCTTTGAAACGAGCCAACAAACCAACAACCGCTCCGGAAGGGGCAGAAAGAAGGCACAAATGAGCGCACGCAACAAACAAACAAGTCACCAGTGGATTCGCAGAATCACCAAAGAGCAACTTTCTGAAGTCTTCCGGAGGGTGGAGGGTCCCGAGATCCAACCACGTGTGTCGATACCAGGAAACGACCGCACTGCACCAGCAGAAGTTTGCTCGATGGTGAGTGTGTATGAGCGGGCAAACACGGGGACCGAGATCGGCTCAGATTCCAGGGAAGATCGAAGGATCCAGTTCCTCATTCGCCGGAAAGCTTGGGCGCGTGGCCTGCTCAAGAAACACGACTTGAGTGAGCCTGGGTATGGCACTGGAGGCAGATTCGAAGACAGGCAATTCGAAGTCTGGATCGGTCCGCGCAAGGGAGTCCGAATCAGGGAACTCTAGGAGGTGACGCTGAATGGTGGGGTTTGGTTCTACTCCAAACCCCTTCTGTCGCAGGATGTGGATCCTGCCTGAAGAGCTCAAAAGAGCGAAACAGTAAAAATAAAGGTCGAAAAATTATCAAAACAAATAAGGCAAATAAAAATGACTACACAAAAAGTTAAAACACTAAGAACTCTGGAAACGCATACAAACTACGAAAAATACCAAAAAACTCCAAAGTTTCCAACTTGCTACATTTGCACAGCGAAGCCAATAAAAACTTACAAAGGGTGGAAAAAAATCGAAAACGAGTTTCCTTACGACGAGGTAGATACAAAGAACGACATGATAGTGCCGCTAAGACACACAATAGAGGATGACCTCACAGAAGAAGAATTAAGGGAATTTAAAGAAATTAAAAAAGACATTAACGACAAATACGACATGATTCTTGAAAACACACACAAACAGAAATCAATCCCTGGACACTTCCACCTACACCTCCTACAGATAAAAGAAAGAGAAATCTAAGACATAAAAAACTGTCCCGAGATATGCGTCTCGGCTGATGAGCTCAAAAGAGCGAAACAGAGAAGTTCTTTGACAAAAATATGAGTTTTAAGTAGGTGTACTCAAACAATACACCAGTACAGGATAATCGCATGAAAAAATTGGCATTCGTTAAATTCAAGTGTGAGGATGATAATCTTGACGACATATATTTTGTTGGTAAAGATCTGGCAAAAATTATGTCTGGCACAGGAGAATATCGTCCTCGTGGTATGAAATCTATGTATCACGAGACGCAGATAACGGTTCCAGATCTGGGGTGTTTCCGCATTAGATTCGCAGCATTCCAAAAACCTAAAAAGGTAAGTCAAAAGGAAATCCGAGCTTTATGGCCAAAAGATTTTGATGAAGCTCTTGGGAAGATGAGAAGTGGAATATATGATATCGTCAGAATCAACACACCAAAACAGTTATTGGAAAGTTCTGCCACAACAGTGCATATAAGTGGTTGGACACGTGATCGACAACTTGTGTATAGACCAAGTCACATTCGTCTCCAGGTAACACTATTCGAATGTAACAACTGCTCAGCCTGCATTAGACGAGTCAAGGAATTGCAAGAGTTTCTTGCTACCAGGGCGAGTGTTACGCACCGATGGGAATACAGGGACAAAGCGCAGTGGCTTGTCTTTAAGCGCCAATCTGGGGAGAGTCCCCTCCAAATCCTTAGAAATATCTTGAAGACAGAAGTGAAAGCAATGTCTTACGGCAGAGAGTTATAGTCTAACGCTTTCGAGATTATGCTTAAATCTCGGCCTCACATAAGAAATTGTGTGGGGCTTTTCTTTTACCCCACAAACTTTAAGCAAATTTTTGTAGACAAATTTCTCACCACGAAATAAAATTTTGACACGCGGAAGTTCCCAGGATTTTTTTGAGGAGTATAATTGCGTTCATGGATGAAGAAAATCTATATACAAAAGCTATGACACTTTTTGGAACGCAAGAGTTTCGACGTGCTTGGCATGATGGAAGGGTATTCTTTGTGGTTGAAGATGTGGTTTATGCCCTTACGAATTCTAATGATCCTAAGCAATATCTTAATAGAATGAGAGAACGTGATGATATGCTTAACAAAGGGTGGGTACAAATTGTACATACCCTTGACGTGACTACCAAAGGAGGTCGTCAGAAGATGAGTTGTACCGATTTGGCTGGTATTTTCAGAATTATCCAATCTATCCCTTCTCCTAAAGCAGAACCGTTGAAGCTCTGGCTGGCTCAACTCGGAAAGGACCGCATAGATGAGATTCAAGATCCAGAGTTGGCCGTCAATCGTGCAAAAGCTATATATGAGAAGAAAGGATATCCCAAAAGCTGGATTGATAAGAGGATGCGTGGCATCAATGTTCGTAATACTCTGACAGATGAGTGGAAAAATCGTGGCGTTAGAGCTAGTTCGGAGTTTGCTATTCTGACTGACGAGATTTACAAAGGAACCTTTGAGATGTCAGCACAGGAGTATAAGAATTTCAAAGATTTTGACAGAGAAAATAATCTTCGTGATCACATGAATGATGTTGAACTTATATTGTCTATGCTTGGAGAAGCTGCGACGACGAATATTACACAAAGTCGTGACTCTGTTGGAACGCCAGCATTGCAAAAAGATGCAAAAGACGGTGGTGCTGTCGCAGGAAGGACTAGAAAAGATTTAGAGAAGGTGAGTGGTAAGAAAGTTGTAAATAAAGGGAATTACTTACCAAAAGAAAAACCGCGAATTAAGTAAAAACGCGGCCTTTCTTGATTTGTACGAAAAAATCGTACGACTAGCGTGCAAACTCCATCTTATCTGGCGAACTCCATCGTCCTCGTTTCTCTAATAACAATAACCTTAATTTCACCTGGATATTTGAGATCTTTTTCAATCTTGAGAGCAATATTACGTGCCAATTCCTTGGATTCTACATCACCGAGCTCTTCTGGTCTGACGAATATGCGGATTTCACGACCGGCTTGGAGGGCATAGGCCTTATCGATGCCAGGGAATGAGTTGGCGAGGGCCTCTAGGTCGCCGAGACGTTTGAGATAATTCTCTACATTGTCACGACGAGCACCTGGACGAGCTCCAGAGATAGCGTCAGCAGTCTGAACGATACGTGACTCGACTGTTTCATAAGGATATTCCTCATGATGAGCCTGCATGGCTTTGACGATCTCTTCAGAAGCACCGAACTTTTGCAATATGCGACGACCGATCTCCACGTGTGTACCGACAACTTCATGGTCGAGTGCTTTTCCAAGATCGTGGAGAAGAGCGCCAGCTTTGGCGACTTGCACGTTTGCACCGATCTCTTCCGCTATCATACCAGCGATATGTGACATCTCGATAGAGTGTTGGAGAACATTCTGACCATAACTTGTACGGAAATGAAGGCGTCCGAGAATGAGAAGTATGCGTGGATCGAGTCCGATAATGCCACATTCATAAGCGGCAGCCTCACCTTTTTCTTTGATGGTTTTATTTATATCAAGCTTGGCTTTTTCTACGACCTGTTCAATACGAGATGGCTGAATACGGCCATCTTTTATAAGTTCTTCGAGCGCAATACGAGCGGTGTGACGACGTACTGGATCGAATGATGAAATAGTAATTGCACCTGGAGTATCATCGACGAGTACTTCAACACCAGTAATACGCTCAAAGGCTTTGATGTTGCGACCCTCTTTTCCAATAATTTTACCTTTCAAATCATCACTTGGAATTGGGACAATAGTCGACATGACATCTGAAGCAACTGATGAAGCCAAACGCTGAATAGACATTGCGAGAATGTCTTTGGCTTTATTGGCGAGCATTTCTTCACCCTGAGATTCCATCTTATTCATTCTGACAAGCAAATCTTCTTCTTCTTGCTTCTCTATAACCTTGATGATTTCTTTCTTGGCTTCTTCGGCTGTGAGTCTGGCAACTTTCTCCAAAGCAGACTTACGTTCTGCTTCGAGTTTGTCTGCTTGCTCACGAATAGTCTTGATCTCGACTACTTTCTGCTTTATAAGTTCGACTTCCTTGTCTAGATCGACTTGGCGTTTATCAAGAAAACCCTCCTTTTTGATGAGGCGATCTTCGGTTTGGTTGATTTTTTCTTCTTTGGCTTTGATCTCTATTCTGGAATCGTCAAGGATTTTGGCGGTTTTGGCGTCGGCTTCGGCCGTTATCTTTTTGGCCTCCTCCTTGGCAGTCAAAAGCATTTCTTTTATCTCGAGCTCCATTGAGCCTTTCTTACCGAGAGAAATGATTAGACGCAAGTAGTAACCTACAGCCACACCGACTATTCCCGCGATCGAGAGATAGACTGCGACTTCTTTTAATGACATAAGCGAATGTGATCCGCTCTTTCAGGACTATGGCGATATGATGATTTTATGAGGCTTTACTAGGTGTTTTTGGCTATCGAATCGGTGAAAGTTCATAATGTTTTTATCACTAAGGCTTAAAAAAGCGTAATCAAAAATTAAATTGGTAACATAAGCATAATACAACAGGTGGGGCTGGAGTGCAAATAATATATGTTTTGGTAGTAGCGCATTGTCAGTTTTGACATATTCATATTTTAGTGTATATTAATCTTACTAAAATTAATTAGCATCAAAATAAACCCCATGTCATACCTCATTCCAACAGTTATAGAGAAAAGCCCACAAGGCGAACGTGCTTATGATATTTACTCACGTCTTTTGAAGGATAATGTTATTTTCCTTGGTGGTCCTATCGATGATCATATGGCCAACCTCATTATTGCCCAGCTTCTCTTTATTCAATCTGAAGATCCAAAGAAAGAAATTTCACTTTACATTAATTCTCCTGGCGGTTCAGTTTCTGCAACTCTCGCCATTATTGATACGATAAATTATATAAAGAACGATGTTTCTACTGTTTGTGTTGGTATCGCTGCTTCTGGTGCTGCACTTATTCTCTCAGCTGGAACAAAAGGTAAGCGTACAGCTTTGGCAAATGCTGAGGTTATGATTCATCAACCCCTTGGTAGTTCTGAAGGTCAAGCTTCTGATATTGAAATAAGCGCCAAGCATATCATCAAGACTCGTGCATCTCTCAACAAAATGTTGGCAAAAAATACTGGTCAAACTCTCGCCAAGATCGAAAAGGATGTTGATCGTGATTTCTTCATGGACGCTGAAGAGGCCAAGAAGTATGGAATTATCGACCAGGTTTTGAGTAACTCAAAGAAGTAAAAATGCGGCTCCACAGATTCTATATTACGGAAAAAATAGGGAATAATACCGAAATGAAAATTAAGTCGGCTGAATTGTCGAACCAGATTCGCAAAGTTTTTCGTTTGAAGTTGGGTGACCACGTGGTTTTGTTCGATGGTTCGGGTTTTGACTATGAATCTTCTATTGAGGATTATGGTAATGATTTTGTTACTGTTAAGGTGTTGGGCGCAAAACAAAGTCGATTTATGGCTGGGCGTGGTGGTCACGGGCGCGATGGTTTTGATGGTATGTGTGAGGTTATTTTATGTGCCGGCGTGGTCAAGAAAGATACTTTTGAATGGATTGTTGAGAAGGCGACGGAGCTCGGTGTGTCTCGTGTGATTCCAGTTATGGCAGAGCGTAGTGAAAAAAAGTCTTTAAATATGGATCGTTTACGTAAAATTGCTGTTGAAGCTAGTGAGCAGAGTGGTCGTGGTGATGTACCTGAGATTGGGGACATAGCGACGCTTAGTGAAGCAGTGGAGCTTTCTAAAAAAGTCGATGTCACAACTTGTGACATCATGAATTTGGCGTTTCATACGGAGGGGGAGGTCTTTTCTGTGGCTAAAATGCGTGAGGGTTTGATTGGCGGTTCATCCAGCAAGTCGATCAGCAAGACGAAAGACGTAAAGATGAATATTTTCATCGGCCCAGAAGGTGGTTGGTCACCAGACGAAATAGAATTGTTTCACAAGCATAATATCGACATTTATTCTCTCGGAAATCAAGTCCTACGCTCAGAAACCGCTGTAGTTGCTGCCCTTTCTCTGGTCATGTTTGGGTAAATAGGGATTTCATCGGTTATAATGTTTCACACATTATCATGAATACAAAAACTTATATTTGGATTGGAGTAATAGTCGGATCAACAATTGGTGGGCTTGTTGGTATATATGCAGGATATAGGTTGGGTAATTGGTAATGGGTCATCCTCACAATCTTTTTCTTATGCCTCTTGACATAATGGCATTCGGTGGTATTATCTTCATCTGAACTAGTTGAACAAAATAACAAGAGGTGATCCTTTGAAACATCCAGGGCTTTCAAACAGTAAACGTGTACGTGCAATCTTACGTGCAGTGAAAAGTGGTGATGCTGCGTCTTTGGACACAAGTGGTGTTCCCGTTAATGACAATTTGAATCTCAAGAAAGCTAATGCTTGTTTTGTTTCGGCTTTGCTGGGAAAACAAGCATCCGGCGCTCGTCTGGCACGCTAACTCATCACACTGACTAGTTACATTTAGCTGTCACGTTTACAATCATCCCTCGCAAGTGCGCGGGATTTTTATTTGCCACTCTTCTCTTCACCCTTCTCCAAAAACCTGAATACTTTTTCATTAGTCAAAACAGTTTCTGCATAAACGGTCGCACGTTCACGATCAGCATCTTTGTAGTGTTCAACGATCTGATTGACTTCTTCTTCGATTTCAGCCGGCTCCGCCTTTATCTTTTCGGCATCAGAAATTGCATTCAAAATAAGTTGCAGCTTGGCCTTCTTTTCTGCATGAGGTCTCCATTCCTTACGAATTTCCTCTAAAGTTTTCTTTGCATGTTTCAAATAATCATCCAGCTTTACACCCATGCGTTCTATGTCTGCTGCGAACTGAGCTTGTGTACGTTCGAGTTCACTTTCTATCATAATCTCTGGTAACTCAACTTTTGTTGCTTCAGTGATAGCATCGGCAATGCGTATACGGCGCTTCTCATTGGCTTGATCACGCTTTTGTTCTGCGACCATAGCTGACAATTTCACTTTGAAATCTGGAACATCTGTGAAGTCACCGAGCTTCTTTACGAAATCATCAGTAAGTTCCGGCAAAGAAGCCTCAACAGCTTTCTCGTGCTCTTCTGCTGTCATTTTTTCATGATCATGACCTTCGTGAGAAACATTAGCCTTGCGAATACGCAAAATAGCATCTTCCAACTCTTTGTCAGAAACTTTTTCATCTACATAGTCAGCTCCACCTTTTGCACTCTTGGCAACTTCTTTTTGTGCGAGTTTCTTATAATCTGGAAGTTTGATTTCTGGAAGTACAGCAGTGGTAATCTTGAATTCTAGAGGATTGTCTTTTGCGAGTTTTGTGATCTGTGTCGATGGTCTGCCAATAGCGTCGATCTTGTTATCTACGAGAATGTCGAAATAAGCTCTAGAGATAGCCTGTTCAGCCATTTCTTCTAATATGGCCATTTCACCGACTTTTGAGACGAGGACATTTTCTGGCACCATACCTTTTCTAAAGCCGTCCAATTTTATAGATTCGCCAATCTCTTTGATAGCCTGAGGACGGAATTTTGCTAATGTTTCTGCTGAAATAGAGCTAGTAATCTCGAGGCGAGAGCCGTCAAGTTTTTTAATAGTAACTGAGTCATATGATTTATTGGTTGTAGTCATGGGGTCGAGTTTACCGTGCCACGACGAATTTTGCAATAAAATTAGAAATTCTGACTATCCAAGCCTGTCGTAGAATTATTCAAATCATTTTGCAGTGACTGCGGATCGTCTGCTGTATTGGTAATAGGTTTAACGGTCTGAACTGTGGTTGTAGTAGAAGCGCCAGTCTGCTTTGTGGGAGCTGTAACGCTACTATGCTCTGCTCGTGAAGCAAAGAAATATATGCTAACCGCAATGATTACAAGGACAACTACTGAACTCATGATGATGGGGCCAACCTTCTTTGGTGCTCCGCCTATTGTTCCTGGTGCTGTATTTGTTTGGTTTTGTTCCATTCTATTTAAAATAATTAAAAGATAATAAATTATTGATCTAGTTGAACTGGACTTGGTTCGGGGGGAGTAGATGTCACATTTTCTTGAAGGTTGATTCCCAGGTCGTGGGCAATGGATTGCACGACATTGTTAAGTGCCTCATGCGCATCTTTGACAGCCTTGATAGCACTGTCGCTAATCTGTCTTGGCTTATCTAGACTAATAGCGGAAGTGCTTGCTGTGCTCGTTGCGGTTGGTGTGAAAGCTGACAAAGTATCTATGGCTGTTTGAGCAACAGAGATTTTTGTATCAGCAGTTGCGAGTAGGGTATTTGTATCAGTTACATCAACACCACTAGACTCTATTTTTGTAATCCTGGAAGCGATTCTTTCACGAATATTCTTCAAATTGTTAAGTGCAACTTGCATCTGGCTGACAACGTGATTTCTTTCACGGTTGAACATATCGATACGAAGAGCTTTACGGTCTCTTTTATTTTGGATTTGGTCCAAACCGCGTGGATTTGAACTAGAACCCTGCTCGTCTAGGTTTCGAAGATCTTGATTTCGTGGATCTTGAAGATTGCGTGGACCGCGTCGATCACCTCTTGGCATCATATCGCGTGTGCTTGTGCCGTCATATTCGTGGGTTGTAGAACCAAAATCTGGACGCGTTGTAGAGCCAAAATATTGTGGATCTTGCGGTGGTAGTTGGTCTTGAGGCGGCAACTGATTTGATGTGGAGGAATATTCTGGACGTCCTTGCAAAAGAAGATTGCGGGCATTCTCATTTGATCTTATACCATCGCTTATCTGCTGACGAAATGAGCTGGTTGGACTAACGGGTTGATCAGTGGGTGGTGGAATTGGTTGGGCACAATCTAAACAATCTGGTGGAAGGGGAATAGGAAGATTTGGTTGATCATTAGGTGGTTGCTGGTCGGTGTTTTTTTGTTGGCCCTGGTTTGCTTGTTGCTGGTCTTGTTCAAATGGTGTTCCTGTGGGTGGAAAGTTTGCTCCGGCTGGTGGAAAAGGGGGTTGATTTATCTCTGCAAAGGCCAAAAAAGGTAATGAAATTGCAATAACACCAACGGCCAAGCCGGCTAGGTATGTTTTTTTCATGAAGACCATTATACCACGTCTTTTACTTCCACAACGTCATTAAAAGTGGAACTATAAGGAGAGCCACGATATTGATGATCTTGATCATTGGGTTGATGGCTGGACCTGCTGTATCCTTGTAAGGATCTCCGACAGTGTCTCCTGTAACTGCGGCTTTGTGAGCTTCACTACCTTTGCCTCCATGATTACCTTTTTCGATATGCTTCTTTGCATTATCCCAAGCACCACCTCCAGAAGTCATTGAAATAGCAACGAAGAGACCGGTTACGATGGCACCGACGAGCAAACCTCCGAGAGCTACTGGACCGAGTACAAATCCGACAACGATTGGAGCAATAACTGGAATGAGTGCAGGGATAACCATTTCCTTTATAGCAGCTGATGTGACGATGTCTACACAACGCGCATAATCAGGCTTGGCTGTACCTTGCATGATTCCTTTGATCTCACGGAATTGACGACGAACTTCTTCGACGACTTTTCCAGCAGCTTTTCCGACACTTTCCATACAAAGAGCTGCGAAGTAATAAGGAAGAAGACCTCCGATGAATAGACCGACGATAACTTTTGGATCACTGAGATTGAAAGAAAGACCATGAGTCATTTCTGTATATGAAGCGAAGAGTACGAGAGCGGCGAGACCAGCAGAACCGATGGCATAACCTTTTGTGACAGCCTTGGTGGTGTTACCAACAGCATCGAGAGGATCGGTAATGTCACGAACTTCATCTGGAAGATCGGCCATTTCTGCAATACCTCCGGCATTGTCTGTGATAGGACCATAAGCATCGATAGCAACAATGATACCTGCCATAGAAAGCATACTCATAGCAGCAACAGCGATACCATAGAGACCAGCGAAGTGATATGAGAAGAGAATACCGAGGACGATTGTGATCAAAGGCCAAGCTGTAGACTTCATTGATATAGCGAGACCTTGAATGACGTTTGTACCATGTCCAGAAACTGAAGCGGCAGCGATGGACTTAACTGGAGCATAAGCTGTTGAAGTGTAATATTCAGTAATAAATACAAGAGCGGCGGTAACGATGAGACCGACGATAGTACAACCGAAGAGATTCATAACACTGATAGAAGTTCCGTTTGCGAGTGTATTACCACTCATGAGCCAAGAAGTAATAGGGTAGAAAGCAGCGGCAGCAAGAACTCCAGCAACTGCGAGACCTTTGTACATAGCACCCATGATACTTGGATTTTCTCTCTTAGAAAGGCGAACGAACCATGTACCAATAATGGAGGCGATGATGGCAACTCCACCGAGAACTAGAGGGTAAGCAATGGCATTGTCGAATCCTTTGAAAAGAGTAACGCCGAGCATGATAGCGGCAATAGTTGTAACAGCATATGTTTCAAAAAGGTCAGCAGCCATACCTGCACAGTCACCGACGTTGTCACCGACGTTATCAGCAATAACTCCTGGGTTACGTGGATCATCTTCTGGAATACCTGCTTCAACTTTTCCTACAATATCTGTACCAACGTCAGCGGCTTTGGTGAAAATACCACCACCGAGACGAGCAAAAACAGAAATAAGTGAAGAACCGAAGGCTAGTCCGATAAGAGCAGAAGTGTCGCGTGTAATTGCATAGAAAGCTGTAACACCGAGTAGTGCCAAGCCGACTACCATGAGTCCTGTGACAGATCCTCCTTTGAAAGCGAGTGAGAGTGCATTCTGGAGACCACCACGAGCAGCTTCAGTTGTGCGAATATTTGTGCGAACAGACACATTCATTCCGATATAACCAGCGAGTGCTGAAAGAATTGCACCAACAAGGAAACCGATGGCTATCTTGATCCCAAGTCCAGGAATAAATGCTAGAACAAGGAAAAGAATGACGGCAATAATGGCGATCGTGCGGTATTGGCGGTTGAGGTAGGCCTTTGCACCAGCTTGGATAGCTGCGGCAATCTCACGCATACGGTCATTGCCAGTTGGCTTCTTCATAATCTGAGCGGTCAAGAAACTACCATAAGCGATAGCAATAACGGAGCTGATAATAGCGAACCAAATGTATGTATTCATTGTGTTTTTATAATAATTTCTATTAAAATTGCCGTTTTTACGGCCGTGTTTGTTAGGTCGATAATATAACAGAAGGGTGGCTTAAAATATAGTGGGTTGACATGGCACCATCTGAATGGTAACGTCAAAAACAGAATAGTTCGCCTAAACTATTTTGAATCCATGTGATTTCTTTGAGTCGAAAGCTCTTAGAAGTTCTTTGCAGGTCGAAAGCCTGTAATGTAGCCGAAAGCCCATGGTTCTATATAGGTATTGAAAGGTAAATAAAATGGAAGAGAAAAATAGCGGAGTCCGTATACTTGTGGAGAAACGTTTCCACGACCTGTTTGAACTCATGTCGCATGAATTGTTAGACAATTTCTGCAGAAAATTCTTCGATGGCGAGTCGTTGAAAAGTCTGATTGAGAGAAATCAGAATGCAAACAATGTTTTAATTTTAAGCAGAAATACCATATTTGGTTGGGGTATCTTCGCTTTTGTTTGCTGTCTCGTGAGTTTGGTTGCGGTCATGGTCTGCATATTCTGCCATACGAATCATATCTACTGGCTAGTATCAGTGGTGCCGGCAGTATTCGGATTGATCCTTCTGTTTGTCAAAGTGCACGGACCCCAAAGTCAAGAAATGAAGGATGCGGTCGCTGACTTTGGTGATACTAGCTGGAAGTTGGAACAGTTGAGAAAGAGTATCAACGACCTCAAGCCCTATTCACGGTATGTTGCTCGTCCGGACCAGTGGACTGTAGCATCAATCCTGGAAACACAAATTCACCTCGCTTCTATCGTGGTTGTTCTGGAAGATGCATTTAAAGCACTTAAAAGCGATCCAAATTCGAATGAGGGGTCAGTTGTCATTGCTGGACAGACGCTTTCCGATGCGCGAAGAGATATTGAACGATTCCGACTGGGCGTGGAAAAGTTTGGTGTTTTTAATAGTCCAACTCAAGTATTCGCTTCGGCAAAAGCACGTCTGGGTCTTTTAAGTTAACGTCAATCCCTCAGGTACATCTCGCGAATTTAATGCGAGCTCTGTATCTGAGGGATTTTTGTTACTACAAAACACTTTTTCTCACGCTGACAGATTGCAAATATTTTACACCTGATATAATACGCGGTAGCGGATTTCCCCGCGGCTCTGCCGCGCGGTACCTTGCAGGAAGGTTTGGAAACCCTCGGTTTTCAAGTAAGATATAGGCATGACCGTAGTTAAGACATACCACAACATCTATGACACCCATTACCACA
>CAIVGA010000059.1 GCA_903905325.1 uncultured bacterium | reverse complement strand
CTGCGTCTTCTGACAAATACTTTTGAGTTTCTTGCATCTCTATAGCAACTTTTTCAAGAAGTTCGTTGACAGATTCGGTCACATCATCTTTGACAAAAAGCTTGATAATATCCAGATCACCATTGCGAATGTATTTAGGATTTAAGTGAAGCACACCGATTCGATCGATTTGGAGTCCAGCCATCTTTAGTAGGTTGACTTGAAAAGCCAAGTCATATAGATGCAGTTTCTCTTTGACATTATTTGAGGCTTTAATTTCATATACAGAAAAACTCTGTTTATTTGGATCATATTGAAGCACGTCTACCGCCGCCATGAACCCGTTTTTTACAAACACTGGTTGGAAAATAGTTTGCAAGCCAGTGCTAGAGTTTTTATTGGGTATATTTTCAGAAGAACCAGATAAAAGGTCCTGGATAATTTTTGCAGTTTTTTCTTGTGCAACAATGTCGTGGCCTTCTATAAGGATGCCGGTAGGGAACAACAAACGGGCCTTTGATTCGACTTCATTACCTGTCTCTATGATCGATTTCTCGAAATCTGAAAGTTCGTTAGTGTAATAAACATCTGGCTTGTGAACTTTTAGCCAAGTGTTTTTAGGACACTCACGATATAGAAGATAATCAGTTTTCGAAACAGTATGCATTTGTATACTGTATCATATTTAACTAGTGACTATTTGTTTGCGAGGAGAGCATCGATAACTGTTTGGAAAGTTTCGTAAGGGAGTGCTCCGCTCATGGCGATTTTCGTTCTATCACTTGATATAAACAGAGATCCATCTGGCAAATGAAGTTGTGCATTTATGGAGACAAGCACATTGTCTAAGGAAGCTGGCGCGGGTTTCGATAACACAAAGATGCTAAATGGTGTTCCGTTTACTCCAGCATTTACGCCATCGACGTAGTCAGCTTCGACCCTGGCTTTCATCTGACCGTTATCGAGACATGTGTTGAATGCTGTCTCGTCTATGCCGGCGAATTTAGCAATAACCGGTAATTGGCTTTGGTCGAGACCGTTTGGTGTTTGGCCAGTTACGGAAGGTGTTACTGCGTACAAGCGCCTAAGGAAAATCCAATATTTATCATTGCCACCGACGCTACCGGCACATTCAAGAGCTTGTGATTCGTGACCAGCATTTTTGTGTAAGATGTTGCCGTTTGGGTCTGGTTTGTCCAATGGAAAATTGCGGTAAATCCAAGCCACGTTGCCAGAAGCGCCATAAGTATCTGCTACTTTCTCTATGGTTGGTGAAAATATCTTACAGAAAGGACATGATGGATCCGAGTATTCTATTATTCTGATTGGTGCATTTGGATTACCGAAGATATGGTCGGTGCTTGTAATGGCGCGCATGTTTATGTTTACGACTTGGTTGGCTACCGTTGGTAGCGTATTTGTATCTGAATTTACAGGCACAGCTTTGGGTGTAGCTTTACCACTAGCCCAAATGATGGCAATAGCAAGTATGGTTGCCGCGATGACGATGGCTGACGGAAGTGAAATATAACCCGATTTTGTGTTTTTCTTCATGTGCTTGAAGTTAT
>CAIVGA010000058.1 GCA_903905325.1 uncultured bacterium | reverse complement strand
TTGCATTTATGAATCAAATTCTGCAAGATAATTTCAAAAGTTTGTAAGCGTTTTAATTCGGCAGCCAACAAGAGCGTAGTTCGAGCGCTCAAGTCGCACTGAATTAAATGAGAAGAACACCGACGTGTTAATTTGTTAGGCTTTGAAATTATTCATTTATGTTGTATATTCTTTAAACGAATGTCTAAACTAAATAAAATAATTTTAGGAGGAACTGATTTTACTCATTATCGTTTAAGTGAATTAGTTAATCTGGCCGACTCGGGTTTTCCTTTTTATTTGTGGGTAGAAAAAACTGCTCAAAGTTTATTTAATAATTCTCTTGATCTTAATTCTCAGCTTCTTTCTTTAGATAAGAATAAAATCAAAGAATTAGTCATGTATTGTTTTTTATCTGGTGAACAAAATATACCTAAACTTTTTGATGGTAAAGGAGAGGAGTATGGACACAAAAAGGCCTGTTTCTATTTTTTTAGTTGGATTGTTCGAGATGCGCCACAGCAGCGCCTCAGTAGATTGATTTCAGAATATAGATCTAATTCTAAAGAAAAATTAACTCTAGATGAGTCAATTGCAGATGTTGTAGCAGAACTAATTTATGAATATAGGTCTATATTAAAAACTTTTGAGTGGTCTGCTATTCGTGAGGTATTTGTTGATAGACTTGAGGGGTCCGGGCCAGGTATACACATCGCCGGGTTAGATCGGCTTACATCAGGAAGATTACTACTGAAATACTACGCAAACAGACTGCTTAAATTACCATTAGACCTGAAAAACAAACTAAACTATTTGAAACACCACTTACGGGTATCAGCATCTGATTATACTTTTTTAATTTACTTTGTAAAAATATTTGGATATGTTTTGACGTCAACATACTTTGCAATTACACTTTTTGATAAGAAAAAAACAAAAGAATTTAATAAAAAAAGGAATTATTTTGTTTTAAAAAAGGTGGAACTGATAAATAAATATAACAAACCCGCTGATGATCAATTCAACAAACAATTTTCTAAAAACGGCAGATACGATTTTAATGGAATTTATTTACCAATAATTGGAAACGTAGTGTCAATGAGGAGCGTCTATCAAGATTCACTAAAAATTTATACAGAAAAAGGTGATAATTATAGCTATAAAATAGTGGATGAGATGGAAAAAACTCTGCCAGAGGGTTCTTATTGCTATGTAGGTCCACAGGGTGAAGATATCACCATTAAACCCGGTTACACTGTATTGGATGCAGGTGCTTGGATTGGGGATTTTTCTGCGTATGCTTCAAAAAAAGGTGCACATGCTTACGCGTTTGAGCCGTCTTCGAATAATATTAAGTTTTTGGAAAAAACTGTTGAATATAACAAAGGAAATGGTGGTCA
Source organism: uncultured bacterium (assembly GCA_903905325.1). Lineage (GTDB taxonomy): Bacteria > Patescibacteriota > Minisyncoccia > Phycocordibacterales > PALSA-1337 > C7867-002. The sequence continues at coordinate 32,551 of CAIVGA010000058.1, read as the reverse complement.
AATTACAATAGTACCGTATGGGTTAGGTGATAAGGAAGAAGATCTAGATTTTTTTGAAAACGATGATGAAGGTAATACTGGTGCAAATACTTTTAATATTCCATCAGGAAAAGGTAATACACGTCTGCATATCACCACAGTCGATGCTTTTGTTAATAAATATCATATAGATAGAGTTGATTTTATTAAGTCGGATATTGAAGGTTACGAAAGGTTAATGCTTAAGGGAGCTGAAAAAACTCTCAAAAAATATGGGCCTATACTATCTATTTGTACATATCATTATTCGGATGACCCACAAGTATTAAAAGACATTATTTTGAAGGCAAATCCAAGATATAATATTATTCAAAGAAAAATGAAATTGTTTGCTTACATAAAAAAAGATTAGAATATTTCCATGTCTAAATCTACGCAAAATCCATTGGTATCAGTAATAATCGCCTCATATAATCACCAGGACTTCGTAAAAGAGGCCATGGAGAGAAAAAATCTGGGATTAATTAATTCTAGTCTCTAATCAAATATATTAACCAGATAAGTATCGATCGTTCTCTGATCTAAATCGTAGAAGTTTTTTCTTTCATCATGTAGTTCAGTGGCGAGTTTCACTCCAACGAATCTCCAGTGCCATGGCTCGTAAACATAGTACCCATTATTTTTGGGATATGAGAGTTCAAAGCCGTATCTGTAGGCGTTTTGTAGCATCCATTGAAAAGCTTTGGTGCCATCAAATGAGTCATCCAAAACACCTCCGAGTCCAGGGGTTAGCATGTCTACCGCGGTTCCTAGTTGATGTTCTGAGTATCCTTGGTCTGCTGAAAAAGAATTGGCAGTACCAGCACCGTAAGTCATGGTGTAGTCGCCTTTGAGAGCTTTTTGTTCAAAGTATGAACGGTAAGCAGATTCTACATATAGTTTTATTCCGGTTGAAGACGCGGCGTCGATCATGGCAAGTAGATGTGGTAAAGCCTGAGTTAGAAATAGAAGCTGTTTGGAATCGCTATATTGGTATGCTTTTGGAATTTCTGACAAATTTACCGGTACATAATTTTCATTTAAGAAATAAACTTTGGAATATTTTTTGAGTAATTCTGGGTCAGTTTGAGCTAGCTTCTGTAAGTTGTTGAGTGTACCAGAAAGACTACCAACTTGGCTTTGGAAGCCACCAAGTTGCTGTTGGATGTTTCCAACGTTTTGTTGTTGAGCCGTGAGAGCATCTGCTAGTGATGAGTGTGTCTGGTTTATTGCTGTCTGTAATGTGCTTGTTGTTGATGCGACACTATTTGTAAGAGATTCGACATTTATTGATAATCCATTAATTCTGGAGGAAAGTGATTCTAGACGATTGTATCCGTAAATTCCCAAAGCTATTATGGCGATAATGATAACTCCCAAACCTATAGTTATGGCTCTATATTCTTTATTAAATAATTTCATATGGCTATTATATACTAGTAGCCGAATATGGGCTATAATGATTACATTATGAAAAAATATTCTTGGTGTAATGCAGATTCGGCGATTGTTGTACTTCGCTTAGGAGTTGGTTTGGTTTTTATTTATACCGGTTGGATGAAGGTGGCCAATCTTTCTGGAACTGCCAGCTTCTTCGCCACTCTTGGTTTTAGTGCTTTTTGGGCTTATCTCGTTTCTTTTGTAGAGCTGATCGGCGGCATTGCTATTATCTTGGGTGTATATACCAGAGTTGCTGCTATGTTGCTGGTGATTACCATGATTGTTGCCACATTTATTTTGCGTCACAATATCGGACAAGCTATTGCTCCGTTTATGACTCTCTTTGCTAGTTTGGCAATTGCTCTTGCTGGTAGTAAGAAGTGCGCGGTTATGAAGGGGGAGTAAGTGATATGATCATAATTTTTGCTTCCATTGTTACTGTAATTCTCGCACTTATTCATTTTGTAATTTTCAAAGTGGTAGTATCTATATTCGCTCTAACTACTACATGGCGCATTGTAGTAGGTACAATCTTAGGCATTCTCGGTTTGAGCTTTGTTGTAGCTTCTGTCTCGGCATTTTTTCTTGATAATGGATTTAGCCGAGTTTTTTACACCTTTTCAGCATCCTGGCTAGGGTATGCAACATATTTGTTTTTGGCTTCGTGTTTGTATGCTCTAGTGTTGCTGGTTGTGAGATTTGTTGACACAAATAATCTCGAAGTGATACGTATTACACATTGGCTTGGTATTATATGTCTGGCTTTCGCAGTTATTGCTGGCACGTACGGACTTATTCATGCACGAGCCATCATTATCAAGACTGTTAATATAACGTTGCCAAGTTTGTTGGGTGCACCACAGTTACCGCTTGATTGGCGGGGAAGAAAAGTAGTTTGGATCAGCGACATTCATCTCGGTGCAGTTCGTGGTAAAAGTTTTGCTCAAGAAGTTGTTTCAAAAATAAATGAAATAAATCCAGACTTGGTTTTCGTGGGCGGAGACTTATTTGATGGTGTAAAAGTAAACGAGAATGAAGTCGTAAAGCCTTTTGCGGAATTACATCCGACACTTGGTGCGTATTTCATCACAGGAAACCATGAAGAATTTCGTGATAATAGTCTATTCTTACAGGCGGTAAAGAATGTGGGTATACATGTTCTAAATAATGAAATGGTGGTTATTGATGGTGTGCAGATTATAGGTGTCGACGATCGTGATTCTACTAATCCGCTAAAATTTCAGAGCATATTAACAAGTTTGGGTATCAATAAATATGAACCGTCTATCCTCCTTAAACATCAGCCGTCTGGTCTAGATATTGCCGAAAAAGCTGGAATTTCTTTGCAAATATCAGGTCACACTCATCGTGCGCAAATTTGGCCACTAAACTTTTTCGCTAGTTGGATTTTCAAAGGATATGAATATGGTTTGAAAAATTTTGGCAATATGCAAGTATATACTTCAAGTGGTGTTGGAACATGGGGACCGCCTATGAGAGTAGGAAGTGACAGTGAAATAGTTGTGTTAGAATTTAAGTAATAATTTAATCACACCCAGTAATCATCATTTTTACCAATATGGACCCACGTACAAAGAAGTTAGCCCAAACGATTGTAAAGTATTCTATTTTTGTTAAACATGATGAGAATGTCGTTATCGCTGGCAGTACAGAAGCCGAAGACTTCATCAAAGCACTATATGAAGAAGTGCTAAAAGCTGGCGGTCATCCTATTTTGCGTCTAACTTTGCCAGGTTTGACTCACAACTTTTATAAACATGCGCAAAAGCATCAAGTAGAAAAATTTCCAGATGATTTTGAATATATTGTGAAAAATTCTCAGAAATATATTGCTATTGATTCTAGGTCAAATACTAGGGAACTTACAAATGCAGACTCTAGTAAAATTGCAGTTCGTTCAAAAGTTATCTGGCCGATCAAAGAGCACATCGTGAATTCAAAACCTTTGATGCATCGAGTGACTGTCGGTTTTCCTTGTCAGGCTTTGGCTCAAGAAGCGGAGATGTCTCTCGCTGAATACGAAGACTTCGTTTTTGGTGCATGCCTCCAAGATTGGAAAAAGCTAGGCGCCAAGATGGATAAAATTCTCAAAAGATTCAAAAAGGGAAGTGAAGTTTGGCTCATTGGACCTGGTGTTGACCTCAAGATGAAAGTTCATGGTGAAAAAGCGATAGCTGACAAAGGTGAAGAAAATATGCCTGGCGGTGAAGTTTTCATGGCACCCGTTCGAGAAAGTTTGAATGGTTGGATCAAGTTCGATTTTCCTTCTGTGCGAGATGGCAAAGAAGTCTCTGATATAGAACTTACTTTTAAAGACGGTCGTGTCATAGAAGCTCGCGCCTCGAAGAATCAGGAATTTCTTCACAAAATGTTGAAGATGGATAAAAACGCAGAATATGTCGGCGAACTTGGTATAGGTTGTAATCCAAAGATCAACAAGTACACCAATAACTTACTTTTTGATGAGAAGATAGGTGGTACGATACATCTAGCACTAGGAGCTGCTTATAAGGAGAATGGTGGTGGTAATGATTCGGCGCTTCATTGGGATATTGTGAAGAGTATGAAGAAAGCCAAGATTATTGTTGATGGTAAAGTTATACAAATGAATGGGGTTTGGAAGATATAAAATAAAAAGGCCACCAAGAATTCTTTTTGTAATTCTTTAGGTGGCTTCGTTGATATTCAACTGCAGAGTATTATTTGTCTACCAACTTTGTGACCGGCTGAACATCTGGAACCGATGGACCCTTAACTTGTGTAAACTTGTAAGGGGCTCGTCTGATCAATGTGCCAAACAGCCAATCTGCAATCGGAAGAACAACGTTAAAGTTCTTGTCCATGTGTCGATGATGAAGGAGGTGGTGTCCGTTTCGTCCAGAGAACAAACCTATCTCTTCGACGATTCGATTTTTTGGCAGATGCATGCACCAGTGTATATACTCGTAGGTGCAATAGTAACCGAAAATGGTTAACCATGCTGTTATTTCAACAATCCATGTCCCAACGAATAGACTGATCAGCACGAATGGTATTGAACCAAGCGTCGCCAGTACGGGACCATTCCACCAAGCCATTGGTATGGTGAATTTGTCCTTTTCTTCTTTCAGATGATAAGAATCATCGGATTTGAAGATTGTGTGGTGGACCATTGCGTGCGCCTCGAAAGGGTACCAGAACGTATAGGTCTGCCACGGTGTCCAGATTTTGACCGGACGATGCATGACGTATTTATGCAACAGCCACTCCATAATAGAAGAATAGGGAATGGCGATGATCACTGTCAAAATGATCATGCAAACTAGACTACTGGTGATCATGTGTGATCTCCTGTGGTTGAGCCTGTTTTGTGAAAGGCTATTTGGTTAGGACTAAATTCCTGGTTAAGTATATCCTATTACGTAATAAAAATAATGTTGATTTCGCTTCGGTTGACATTTTGATACAGATGATGTACTGTCATTTTTAGTTGGTCGGGATAAATTTCCTTTGATTTGAACGAAATTAACTTAAAACCCAAGAAAGGTTCTTTACAATGAAATGGTTAAGCAAATTAACTCCAGCAATGCGGAGCAGGAATTTTTGTATATATCTCTGGACGCAGTTGGTGTCGTATGTCGGTACAGGGATTCAGACTGTGTTATCTAGCATGGCAGTTTACAAAATATCAGGACACTCGATGTTCTGGTCTGGTGTCGCTGTGTTTCTGAACTTCATGCCAAATGCGTTGCTTTGCCCGACGTTTGGTGGAGCTATTGCTGATAAGTATCCGGTTCGTCGGACTTTGTATAACACACAAATCTCGGGAGCACTTCAGGCGCTGTTGTTGGCCTATGTGGTTATATACCATCATCATCTATGGCAAATGCTCGGCTGTATCACTATTGGAGCGATCATTGGTTCTGTTGATTCGCCGGCTAGACACCGGTTGATGATAGACATCGTTCCAAATGAGCATATTGCTTCGGCCAGAGCTTTGAATGGTACTCTGATCATGTCTGGTCAAGCAATTGGTGGAGCATTGTCTGGGGTAGTGTTCAAGTACTGTGGCGGATATGCTGGCGGTTTTGTTATCAATGCATTGAGCTATGGTGCCGTGATATTCACTTTGCACACCATGCTTTTGAAGAAGCATGAACCGAACGAAGAAGGTTTGTTGAAAATGCTGAAGGCTGGAGCTCAATACTTGTTTTCCGAAAAAGTGGTCTTGGCTCAACTGATCTTCGCTGGAGTCTTTGCAGGCATTGGTCTTGCTTTTCGTGGAATTCTGCCAGCTATTGCTAAGGATATTTATCGGGTAAATAGTGAAACAGCAATTACATCGATTGGTGGCTATGTTGCAGCAGCGCTGGCACTTGGCTCAGTTATTGGTACACTGATTGTCTCTGCTAATAGCGAAAGGTTGGGAAGAGCCCTTAGACCGATGGTACTCTGTGGCTCATTTGCTATGGGTGTATCATGGATCCTATTCCCGATTGTAAAACTTTTCGTGGCCGGCTTACCACTGATGTTTATCTTTGGCATCGGCTTCGCTGCAAGCTTTAGTGGCTTACGGTCAGCAGCTGCACAACACGTAAAGCTGACGAGAAAAGAAATGATCGGTCGAGTGATTGGTTATGATTTCTTTTTCTTCTTTGGCTGTGTTGGAATAAGCAGTCCTCTTATCGGAAAGCTGACTGATCGGCTTGGTGTTGTGATGACGATGCAATTGATAGGTGTATTCATGCTCGTTGTCTCAGTCCTACTCAATTGGCTTGATCGTCGCTACAAGATCTTGCACATCGGAGTAAAGCCAGTCGGCGTTGCTTTTACTTGAAAACCAAAGCTCACACACTCATCACTCTCTTCGGGACCATACCTTGGGAGTGATTTTTATTTGTTAAGATGCGTCACATTGGCATAAAAGTAGCTAAAGGTCAATATAAATGCTACACTCATCCTCGTGCCTCCAAGACCCAAACAAAGCATATTAACCGGTATTATTTCGACTACACGCAAAGGTGCTGGTTACATTGACGATCCAGATCCAAAGAAAGATTCTATATATATTGAAGAAGGGAATTTGAATACAGCTTTGAATGGCGATACTGTTGAATTTACTGTTAGCGAGAAAAATATTCGTGGCACCAAACAAAAAGTTGGTGTCATTAAACGTGTCATCTCGCGTTCTAAGGAAAATTTTGTTGGAATAATAGATGTTGTAGATGGTGAGACTATTCTTATTCCTGATGATAAGAAGATGTATGTGTCGATTGTTATTAGCGTCGGTTCGAAATTTGCGCTTAAAAAAGATGACAAGGTTTATGTGCGCATGTCACCTTGGATTGATCCAAAGAAAAAACCTACTGGAACTGTTTTGCGTTTACTTGGTAAAAAGGGTGTGAATGATGTTGAGATGGAGTCTATTGTTCTTGAAAGCGGATTTGAAGTCACTTTTCCACCAGCGGTCAGAAAAGACGCAGAAAATATAGAAAAGAATAAAAAGAAGATAACTGGAGAGGAAATCGCCAAGCGCCGTGACATTCGTGACACTTTGACTTTTACTATTGATCCATTTGATGCAAAAGATTTCGATGATGCTATTTCTTTCAAAAAACTAACCACAACCGAAGCCCAAGCCGCAGGTATTACAAGTGTCGGCACACACGTAAAAGGCTCACTCTACGAGATCGGCGTTCACATCGCTGACGTGTCTCATTTCGTTCGTGAAGGAACAGCACTTGATAAAGAAGCGGTGAAGCGTGGTTGCTCTATTTATCTTGTTGATCGTACGATTCCCATGCTTCCAGAAATTCTTTCTAATGATGTTTGTAGTTTGAATCCCCATGAAGACAAATTAAGTTTCTCGGCAATTTTTGTAGTAGATGATCATGCAAAGATACATTCTCGTTGGTTTGGAAGAACGGTTATGAATTCTGACCATCGTTTTACATATGAGACTGCTCAGGCTGTTATAGATGGTGACGCACAAAATGTTCTTAAATATTCCAAGAATATTCAGACGGTTGAGTCTGTAGAGAAAGCCATGTCTCATCACGATACACTCGTTACTTTGAATAAAATTGCCAAGCTTCTCCAAAAAGAAAAATTTTCACGTGGAGCTATCGAATTCGAACAAGAAGAAATAAAGTTTCGTTTGGATGCGCAAGGTAAGCCGATCGGTGTTTATACTTATGAACGTCTCGATACGCACAAGCTCGTCGAGGAATATATGTTGCTCGCAAATCGCGAGGTCGCAAAATTTATTTTTGATTCTATTAAGAAAAAAGGGAAGAGAGACACTGGTGCAATTTATAGAATTCACGATACTCCTGACAAAGACAAGATAAAAAATCTTGCGACTTTTGTGAAGGCTCTCGGCTATACTTTGGAAGTTGCCAAAGATGGTAATGTCACCGCTCATGCCCTCAATCACCTTCTCGAACAGATCGATAATACTCCACACGAATCGCTCATTCGTACAGCTGCTATAAGGTCTATGCAGAAGGCTGTTTATTCCACAAAGAATGTGGGTCACTTTGGTTTGGCTTTTGAATTTTACACGCACTTTACTTCACCGATTCGTCGTTATCCGGATCTTTTGGTGCATCGTGTTCTCGCCAAGCATCTACAAAATCAACCTTTTGGTGATACAGAAATCGTCGTCTTGCAGAATATAGCCGAGAGTTCTACTCGCCGTGAAATTGACGCTGCTCATGCCGAGCGTTCTTCGAAGAAGTTGAAGCAAGTCGAATATATGAGTTCGAGAGTTGGTCAGACTTTTACTGGAACTATTTCCGGTGTAACCAAGTGGGGTCTTTACGTCGAAGAAAGTGAAACAAAAAGTGAAGGCATGATCGGTATGCGCGCACTCGGCTCGGATTTTTACGTTTTCAATGAAAAAACTTATTCTATAGAAGGGGAAAGAACAAAGATGAAATTCACTCTCGGTGATCCCATAAAATTCAAAGTTATGGCAGCTGATCTCGATAAGAGGACGCTGGATTATAGTTTGGTGGTATAAGAGGTATGAAAAAACATTCTGAGAAAAATTCTCTGGCTGACTCGGTTAGGGTTCTCAAAAAAGATCGGAGATTTCGTCCGCTGATTCGTAAATATGGTTTGCCAGGATTTCTTAGTAAGAAGCCTTCTCGTGGCCGAAATTATTTTCAATCTCTTTGTCGTTCAATAATTTCTCAACAAGTTTCTGGTGCTGCGGCGGATACGATTTATAGGAGGTTTGTAGGAATTTTTAACATGAAGGAAAGTGGCACTGGCGCCAAGTTTCCTGATCCAGAAAAAATCTTAAATATTTCAGTGGAAAAATTACGTTCAGCGGGGCTCTCAAAACAAAAAGTTTCATATATCCGAGATTTGGCACAGAAATTTTCTGATGGCGTGATTGATCGAAAAAAGCTTCATAAAATGTCTAACAAAGAAGTTGTAGAGCATTTAATACAAGTAAAAGGGATTGGAGAATGGACAGCTCACATGTTTTTGATTTTTACACTCAATCGAATAGATGTTTTTCCTGTAGGTGATCTTGGTGTAAGGAAAGGTTTTCAGAAAGTTTATGGTTTCAAAAAGATGCCAAGTTCACAAATAATGCAAAGATATGCTAAGGCTTGGCGTGAGCATGCGACATTAGCTTCATGGTACTTTTGGCAAGTGAATGGGGAGTGAGTAGCCACTAATTTTTCAAGAGTTGACTGTTTTTGTATTCAAGAGTAGTCTCCAATATAGAAATCTGAACCGTTATGGTTCGGGTTAAAGTGAACCGTGCAAAAAGCACACAACAACAAAGGAGAACGTTATGTTCATCAAACCAGTACAGTTAGTTATCACCGATGGGCCACCATTCAAAGACTTCATGTTCCTTAGCCGCCTGTATGCCAATATCGGATGTCTTCTAACATTTAAGTTTTTTGAGTCGGAAGGTATTTTACCTGAAGAAGGCAAGATGACGATTGAATGTATTGGCAAACATGAAATTACTATCAATCGTGCTGATACTGATGAGTATACGTTTATTGGTCGTTGGTTTGGCAACTCGATCAAAGTAGAAGGCAAGTGGGTAGAATGCAACTTTTTGTACGTCGGCACGTACAACTGCCGTACTCGTAAAGGTTGTTGTCAGCGGTTTACACCAGAGCAGTTCATCAAAGCACCACTGGCGATGATTCTCTTTATGCGACTGTTTGATATTAACAACATCCATGACTCTGGTGAAGCGTAAAGTAACACGAATCTGAAGTATGTTGGCTAGTCTCTGTTGGGGAGATTGGCCAATTTTCTTTTTTCCTTGACAAACTCATCATTTTTTTATATATTGTTGCTTCATGTACAAAGGTAACTCAAGCAGTCATAGTTCTAGTCGTAGCCCAAGCCATGGTCCTAGACGCGGTGGTTTTTCTCATATAGCAGGTCGCAGTAGTGGTTTCAAAGGTGGTGCTCCTCGCCCAACTGGCGCTCCTTCTCATGCTGGTCATGGTGGTTTTCATGCTCGCCCAAGCACTTCTCGTGGAGGTTTTAGAAGTGGCGCACGTAGTGGCGGATTCAAGGGTGGAAGCAGAGGAGGTGGCGGCCGTGGTGGCGGTTTCAGTGAGTATATGAATCCAGCCAAATTCATCAACAAAGTTGCCATCACAGAAACAGTAGAAACTTTCAAACCCGAGCACGCTTTCAGCGATTTTGCTATTGATGACAGACTCAAACAATCCATTATCAAAAAAGGTTATACCGTTCCAACTCCTATTCAAGATCGTACTATTCCTCATATTCTAAAAGGCTCAGACTTAGTCGGTGTTGCCAATACTGGTACAGGTAAGACCGCAGCTTTTCTTATTCCTCTTATTCACAAAGTTTTACTTCAACCAAAAGAACAGATCATGATCATAGTTCCAACTCGTGAACTCGCTTTGCAGATCGATGCAGAATTCAAAGGCTTTAGTTTTGGCATGAAAATGTTTTCTGTTTGTTGTGTCGGTGGTATGTCTATCGGTCGTCAGATTTCTTCTCTCAAGTATCACAACAGTTTTGTGATCGGAACACCAGGACGCCTTAAGGATCTTATAAATCGCAAGATGATAAAGCCTGCTAACTTTCGTACTATCGTTCTCGATGAAGCAGACCGCATGCTCGACATGGGATTCGTTGCTGATATGCGTATGATTATGGCTATGATGCCAAAGGATCGTCAAACACTTTTCTTTTCAGCTACAATTTCTAGTGATATAGAAAAGCTTATCGGAGAATTCCTACGTGAGCCTGTCAGAATTTCTGTGAAGACCAGTGAGACCGCCAAAAATGTCGAACAAGACGTTGTTAGAACTGCTGGAAAAAATAAGATAGAAGTTCTTCACGATCTTCTCAATCAAAAAGAATTTAGTAAAGTTCTTATCTTCGGACGTACGAAGCATGGTGTTGAGAAACTCTCAAAAACCCTTATAGACAAAGGTTTCAAAACAGAATCTATTCACGGAAATAAAAATCACGTCAAACGTCAGCAAGCTCTTCGTCTTTTCAAAGAGGGAAATGTCCAGATCCTCGTGGCTACAGATGTAGCTGCTCGCGGACTAGATATTGCCGATATCACTCACGTGATCAACTATGAGCTTCCTGCAACTTATGATGACTATGTTCATCGCATTGGTCGTACTGGTAGAGGTAATAAAAAAGGTAAAGCTCTCACTTTCATTGCATAACATCTATATACCTCGCGGTTTTGCGAGTAAACTTTGCATGCTATAATATGTACATGATTCCTCTTGGACAAGAACAGGCTTTGGGACGTAAGACTTTTTTGGTACATCTCTCAAAGAAAACGAGTACGTCTATAATCTTGATTTTTCTTGCTTTGGCCATTGGTATGAACAAAGATATTTTTGGTCTAAAACTAGCACCAGCTATTTCAACTGGAGCATTCGTGTTGCTACTTATTGCTTTTATTATGTTTGTAATAGGCTATGGGATTAGTCGTCTTAAGTATAAGAACTATACATTTACTTTGGAAGAATTTGATATCAAGCTTAAAAAAGGACTTTTTAACATAGAAGAAGTTTCTCTTCCTTACAGACAGATTCAAAGCGTTGATATAACGAGGTCGTTGGCTTATCGTTTTTTTGGCGTAAGTAGGTTGGTCATGATCACTGCTGGTAATGAAGATGACAAAAAAGATCACGATGAAACTGATACCGTCTTTGATCCAATCGATGCTGATTTGGCAGAAGAGGTTCGTCAGACTCTACAGCGCAAGATAGGAGTACAGATAATTGAGGGAACAAAAGTGGCCGATGTCGACGCGACAAATAATTCTGTGATTACAGATAATAAAAATGAAAAAATTTCTTAAAAATAAATATTTTATTGGTGGTGTTGTGATTTTGGTTATCATAATTATCTATTTTGTTAATAAAGGTGGTTCATCATCTACCATTGAAACTTCTGTGGCTGTTATTGGAAATGTAACAGAAAAAGTTAGTGTCACTGGCAAAATTTCTGCAATTGATAAGGCTGATTTGGCTTTTGAAAAAAGTGGAACAGTTACTTCTATTAATGTGAAAGTAGGTGACGAAGTTAATAGGGGCGACCGGATTGCTTCACTCGATAATGCAGATACCATAGCTTCACTAGCTTCTGCTCAAGCAAAATTGGCTGATATGACTCGTGCGCTTCGTCCGGAAGAGTTGCAGGCAGAACAAGCACTTGTCGATTCCGCACAAGTAGCATTGAACAATGCTCGTACAAGTGCACTTAATGCTTCGCGAAATAGTTACGTACAGGCTCAAGGTGCTGTCGTTAACTATGCTGATTTGTTTTTTACAAATCCACAAAGTGCCAATCCTTCTATCAAAGTTCCAGTCCAATCCTCAATCTTACAAACTGCAATCAATCAAAGTAGATCTTCGGTAAGTTCAGCTCTGACTAGGTGGAGTAATGATGTTTCTGGTGCAACATCTACCGATGGGGTAGATCAGCTTTTAATCCGATCCGGTAATTATCTAACAACAATAAAAAGTTTTATGGACTCATTGGCCTCGATAATCAATTATATGAATCCAGGAAATTCTGGAATACAACAGTCGATTATTGACACTTATGTTTCGGATATGAATATGGCATTAAGTGGCTTGAATCAAGCGATTTCTTCGGTGACAAATGCAAGCACTGCATTACAGCAGGCACAATCTGGATATAGTGAAGCAAATTCCAATTTTATCTTGAAGAATGCTGGTGCTTCCGCTGAAGCTGTTCGTGCCCAACAAGCTACTATCGATTCTCTGTCTGCCACAGTCTCCAAGGGTCAGATATTCTCACCGATTGATGGTTTGATCACGAAGGTAAGTCCTCAAATTGGAGAATTTGTTTCTGCTGGTCAAAATGTTTTTGCGGTTATGACAAGTGGTATCTTTAAAATTGAGGCCTTTGTACCAGAGGCAGACATAGCCAAAGTCGCAGTTGGCAACAAAGCATCTGTTACTCTTGATGCGTATGGATCTGGAGTAGTGTTTGGTGCGACTGTAAGTGCTATCGATCCAGCTGAAACTGTTATAGAAGGAGTTTCTACTTACAAAGTTACATTAATGTTTGATAAAAAAGATGCACGTATCCGTTCTGGTATGACTGCTAACACAGATATTTTGACTCATGAAAGTGATAATGTGCTCACTATACCAACAAGAGCTATCATCGATGCCACGAGCACAACTTCTATTGTAGGTGCTAAAGCTGTTCGTCTTTTGAATTTTGATGGCAAGACTTACAAATCTGTTCCGGTTGTCATTGGTCTTAAAGGTTCTGATGGTGTGAGCGAGATCGTTTCTGGAATAACAATGGGTCAGAAAGTGGTTACATATGTCAAATAATTTAAACATTATCGAGGTTCATAATCTCAAGAAATCTTACAATGATGGTGAGACACAAACTCTTGCACTAGATAACGTTTCTTTTACTGTACGCAAAGGTGAGTTCCTGGCGATTATGGGACCATCTGGAAGTGGTAAATCTACTTTACTGCATGTGCTAGGACTATTGGATGACGCAACCAGTGGTGATTATATTTTTGATGGTAAGAAAACATCTTCTTATTCCGGAAATGAGCTAGCTGCTCTGCGTAACAAAAAGATTGGTTTTGTTTTTCAGGCTTTCAATCTTTTGGCACGTACTTCTGTGTTGGAAAATGTGAAACTTCCTCTTATTTATTCTGATATTCCAGAGCATGAATGGGACATGAGAGCACGTACTGCCATTGAGGCTGTCGGTCTCAGTCATCGTTTGGAACATCAACCTTCGGAATTATCTGGTGGTGAACGTCAGCGTGTGGCTATAGCCAGATCTTTGATAAATGATCCAGATATTATTTTTGCTGATGAGCCAACAGGTAACCTTGATTCAAAATCTGGTAAAAATGTGATGTCAATTATTCAGAAACTGAATGAAGAAAATGGTAAAACCATAATTCTCATTACACATGAGACTTCTACAGCAGATCACGCTGAAAGAATTATTCATTTATTGGATGGGGTTATTGACCGTGATGAAAAAGTTAAAAATAGGTTAACTACAAGCGACGAATATGTTAAGTAACCGTCATTTATTCAAAACTGCAACTACCGGACTTTCTACGAATAGGTCTAGAACTTTTTTGACCATCTTTGGAATAGTTATTGGTATCACTGCCATAATGCTTGTTGTGTCTCTTGGTGCTGGCGCACAGGCGTTGATATTGGGACAGGTGCAAGGACTTGGTACAAATACTATTGCTATCATTCCTGGACGCGAACCGACTGGGCCATCTGATGTTAGTTCCTTGTATAGTGATTCGCTTAAAGAGAAAGATTTGACTGCTCTCGAGAATAAGGCCAATGTTCCATGGCTCAAATTAATTATGCCAACGGTTATTAGTGCAGATTCAGCTTCTTTTGGGTCAAACGCTTATCAGGTTAATATTTTTGGTGCAACAGAAATAATTGCTGATATTTTTGATATGCATTTAGATTCCGGATCGTTTTGGGATCAGGATGATGTTTTGTCGCGCAACAGCGTAGTCGTCTTGGGGTCAAAAGTTGCTCAGCATCTTTTTGATACGGAAAACCCTATTGGTCAAAAAATAAAAGTTAAATCAGTGAATTTGAAAGTTGTGGGCGTTCTTGCTCCGACCGGTGGTGGTTCTTTATTTAATTTTGATAATATGATCATATTGCCATATACCACCACGCAGTCTTATATACTTGGTACAAAGTATTTCAATCGTATAATTATCCAATCTGTTACTGATGATAAGGTCGCAGTTACTGCCGATGATATTGACCGAACGTTGCGGGAGTCTCATAATATTACTGATCCAACTAAAGATGATTTTACTGTTCAAACGCAACAGGATCTTGCCAATCGTCTTTCCACGATTACAACTTCGCTGACATGGTTTTTGGTGGCCGTAGCTTCTATTGCACTTTTTGTGGGAGGTGTTGGTATTATGAATATTATGTTGGTTGCTGTAACAGAGCGCACTCGCGAGATTGGTCTACGAAAGGCTTTAGGTGCTACTAACGGTGATATCTTGAAGCAGTTTTTGCTAGAGGCGGTTATGTTGACTGTTATTGGTGGACTAGTGGGTATTTTCCTCGGGACTTTGCTGGCATTTATTATAGCGCTCGGTTTGTCTAAAGGTTTAGGTGTAAATTGGCAATTCGTCTTTCCGTGGAGTGGAGCCATTCTCGGTGTTACAGTTTCTGCTGTCATCGGTTTGGTTTTCGGTGGTTACCCAGCGCGAAAGGCTTCAAAAAAGAGTCCTATCGAAGCACTTCGGTATGAATAGTATTGAAAGCTGTGTGTAAGACTCGGTGCTCTAAGTTAAATGTGGTAAAATATTATCATGTTACGCCCACATGTTGTAATACTTGGATCAGGATTCGGTGGTACTTATGTTGCCAAGCATCTCGCGTCAAGAGTAAGAAAAGGCGAGATTGATCTTACGATTGTAAACAAGACAAATTATTTTCTTTTTACACCACTCCTTCATGAAGTAGCGACTGGCTCCCTTAGTCCAATGAGTGTTGCTGAGCCGTTACGTGAAGTTTTTATTAATACAGGTATAGCTTTGTGTCAGGGGGCAATTCAAGAAATAGATACAGTTAGTCATCGAGTTCATATATCTAGTAATGGCGCTAGACACACACTCCCTTATGATTATCTGGTATTGGCTACAGGTGCAGCCACAAATTACTATAGTATTCCTGGTGCCGAAAAATACACATTTCCTTTAAAATCTTTGTCAGACGCTGTTCGTATTCGTACTAGGATTATAGATTGTTTCGAAGAAGCAATAATGGCAGAAGATCCAGCTGAGCGAGCTCGTTTGCTTTCTTTTGTGGTCGTTGGTGGAGGTCCGACAGGGGTCGAAACGGTTGCTGAGCTCAATGAATTTGTTCATAGTATTGTTGAACGGTATTATTGTACCGAAGAAACCTGTTGCCATAATGAAGTAAAAGTTACGTTGGTGCACACTGGTTCGGAGTTGTTACAAATGTTTTCACCAAAACTGCGTACCGCCACTGAAGAACGGTTGAGATCAGAAGGTATAATTTTACGTTTGAATAGCACCGTGACAAATGTTACATCGCTTGGAGTAACACTTACTGGAGATAAGAGTGTTACTACATCAGCGAACCCATCCAGCGATATGATTTCCTCAGCAACTATTATCTGGACCGCCGGAGTCAAACCTATTATTCCAGACTTTGTTAATGTGGTACCAAATTTAACAAAAGGTCGTCTGACTACTGATGAATATTCTAGGTTAAACCTGACCGGAACCGTTGATGAACGAGTTTTTGCCTTGGGGGATATGGCTGGTTTATTGCCAACACTGGCTCAAGCAGCTGTTCAGCAGGCCGAAATTGTAGCTGGAAATATTATGGCTTCCATCCATGAGCAACCTTTGAAAACTCTAGAATACAAGTCAAAGGGAAGTATGGTTTCAGTTGGACAATTTTTTGCCATAGGAGAGATCTTTTCAAAAGACCATTATGGTCATTGGGTTTGGTGGCTATGGCGTACGGTTTATCTATTTAAATTTGCATCATGGAAGAAGCGTGTTCGTATAGCTTTTGATTGGACGATTCAAATCTTCTCATCGCGTGATATTACGAAACTTACATGAGGAAATTACCAACAAATAAACTTTTTCCAACACTCGAACAATTTGAAGAAAGATTCTTCATAGTTTTTGATAGTTTTCTTATATTAGTTACGGCCGTAGTTTTGATTAGTTTATTTTTCTTTAGTTCTTTTTTATCAGATGGAGTTAGAGGACATTTGGACCAAGTTTTGGCTGGTGTTGCTTTCATCGGCATAATCCCAGTCGTTATTAGTGCTTTGAAATCACTTGCTGCAAAGAGATTATCTGTAGACCTTCTAGCAACCGTGGCTTTGTCTTTTTCTTTACTAGCCCATGAATGGTTTTCTGCTTCTTTTATAACTTTGATGTTGGCTTTTGCTCGTATATTTGATCATCTTACAGAGGCTCGTGCTAAAAAAACCATACAGAGCCTCATGAAATATCATGTGGAATGGGTTCGTGTTCGTGTTGGTGATCAGATCAAAGATGTACATATAAGTCAGGTCAGACCCAATGATTTGGTAGTTATCGAATCCGGCGATCGTGTACCAGTTGATGGAATGGTTGTATCTGGTCAAGCTGAAATCAACGAGTCGTCTCTTACAGGTGAGAGTGAGCTTGTACCAAAGAAATCTGGTGATCTAGTCTATACATCCACCATGAATGAAAGTGGATCGGTCATTGTGAAAGTAGAGAAAGTTGGCGCAGATACTACATTGTCACGCATGGTATCTTTGGTTGAACAAGCCGGCCGTGACAAAAACGAAGCAGAACGTGTCGCAGACAAATTTACTCAATGGTATATTTCTGCCTCCATTATCGCTGTTGTCACGATGTACTTATGTGGACTTGATTTGCATAAAATCTTATCAGTATTACTTGTAGTTTGTGCTGATGATATTGCGGTGGCAGTACCACTTGCATATACTGCCGCTATTACTTATGCCGCCAAGAGGGGTGTAATAATAAAAGGCTCTAGTGTTTTGGAGCAGTTGGCGCGTGTAAAATATATTCTCACTGACAAAACTGGTACTCTCACCAAAGGTAGACCAAAAGTTGTAGATGTAAAAATGTATGGCATGTGGTCTCGTGACGAGGTTGTGAAGCGTTTTGTGGGTGGTGCCGCTGAGTCCAAGCATGCCGTTTCTCGTGCGATTATGGAATATGCTGCATTGTATAAAATTATTCCACATGTTCCTGATGAGCTTGAGGAAATTCCTGGTCAAGGACTTTCGTTTAGTCATGATAGTGAAGCTTTGCTCATGGGCCGTCTTACTTTCTTGGAGCAAAGAGGTTGTCACATTTCTGATTTATTGAAAAAGGATGTTCAATATGAAAAAGATGCTGGTAGAGGTGTAGTTTGTTTGTCAGTAAATGGGGAAGCTATCGGATTGCTTTCATATATGGATGAATTACGTCCACATGTTCAAGAAATAATAGCAGAGACTCACCAGCTCGGTGTAGAGGAATGGCACATGTTGACTGGCGATAATAAACTCGCAGCTGCGGCTACTGCTCACCAACTAGGTTTGCGACATTTTCATGCCGATATGACACCTGAAGGAAAAGTTGATTTTATTCGCAAATTTGAAAAAGATCACGATGGTGTCGTCGGATATATTGGAGATGGTGTGAATGATGCTGCTTCCTTGGCTTTGGCTGATGTTTCTATAGCTATGGGGGGTATTGGTTCTGATGCGGCTATAGAGGCCGCAGACATCACTATTATGAAGGACCACTTTGACCGCGTGCCAGAAATGATCCGCGTTGCGAATAAGGCTCACAGCGTAATGAAGGGAAACTTTTGGATTTGGGGTATAACGAATTTTGCCGGTCTCTTTTTGGTAATATTTGGCTTTCCTGGACTTGGTATCAATCACGCATGGGGAGTTATCGGACCTGCCGGTGCCGCCACTTACAATTTCTTGACAGATTTTATTCCTATTGCCAATGCATTTCGCGCTGGTAGGAAGTGATATAATATATACACAAAATTTGGCGCGCAAATATTAATAATTAATTTATAAAAAACATGCAAATAGCTTTTTTCATCGGACGTATTATTTTCGGACTTTATTGGCTTCGTGTAGCGTTTAATCATATCAAACATGTAGATATGCTAGCTGGTTATGCAGGATCAAAAAATGTTCCTTCAGCAAAAGTAGCTGTTATTGGAACTGGTATCTTGGCTCTACTTGGCGGTTTCTCTATCATTCTCGGTTTGTATACAACTATTGGTATTATTCTTCTGGTTATCTTCTTGGTTGGTGTTTCATTCAAAATGCATGCTTATTGGACTGTCACAGATACTCAAGCAAAAATGGGTGAGTCGGTGAACTTTATGAAGAACGTTGCTCTAGCCGCCTCACTTTTAATAATGTTAGGTATCACTCAAGCAATGTGGATGTATCCATTTGGCTTTTAGTTTACCAACCTGCTCTGTAATTAGAACAGTAAGAATAATAATTCTACCAAAGCGCGGTTATTGAACTGCGCTTTTTGGTATTACAACTTGTTGTTCTCCAAAAGATCCTGGTGCTACTGCATACTTTGGAAAATAAAATGTTATCGAGTAATCATTGAAAGTAAAGTTTTGGAAATTTTCGGCTAATGGTTCAGTACCGGAATTGAGCATGTCGGTTTCGATATCACCATTAGCTTCTGACTTCAATGTGTTAGTAAGTTGAGCACGGATTTGTGTAGACAAAGTCGCAAGATATTTGGAATCGTTCTGAAATAAATCACCGAGATTAATTATCTTCTGCCCAATCAAATCATAGTTAAAAGTCTGAACTTCTTGAATGTCATTTGCGCCACCAACGAATGAGTCAAAACGTATAATAAAGCTAATGTAGTGATTGTTAATTTGTCCTATTTGCCAAGTAGTAATGAATGAATATGCATTGTCTGGAATATTTGCTTTTGGGTCAGCCGTTGCGAGACGAGCTGCGGAATTTTCTGACGCTTCTTTTCTAAAATTAGCTAAGCGACCAAGAACAGCATCTCTAATTGTTTTGTTGAACTTATCTAGACCGGTAAATTGTGGATATTCTATGGATACACTCGGAGTGGTTGAAGAGGTTTCTTTTATAGACTCTATTGAAAGGGGAATGATATGTGTTTGTTCTGGGGCTGTAACCAAATGTGGTCTTGCAACAAATATTGCAAACAATATTAGTACGAAGATAATGCCAAGTCCTATGGTCCAGTGATGCTTTTTCATAAACATATTATACTCCTAATTTTGCGCTATAATAGAACGAATATGTCATTATTTTCTGAACTTTCAGAAGTCATATCCGGTGAAGTTGATGTCTTTCAAAATACTCTAGATCGAGTTTCTCATGATGCCAGTATTTTCGAGGTAGAGCCACGAGCATTAGTTTCACCAAAGGATGCCAAGGATGTCGAAGCTCTAGTCAATTATGCGAATAATCATTCTGGTATAAATCTCACAGCGCGCTCGGCTGGTACAGATATGAGTGGCGGACCGTTGGGAAATTCTGTTATTGTTGATTTTACAAAACATTTTGATCAGATCAAACATGTCGAAAATGCTTACGCTGTTGTAGAGCCCGGCGTTTATTATCGTGATTTTGATAAAGCTACTCTAGCTAAAGGTGGTGTTATTCTGCCAAGTTTTCCAGCTTCACGAGAGCTGTGTACTGTTGGAGGAATGGTGGCGAACAATTCTGGTGGTGAAAAAACTTTAACCTATGGAAAGACGGAAAAATATGTTCATAGATTGAAAATGGTTACAGCCGATGGTAAGGAGCATGAATTTGCACCAATGACGCTCGCTGAGCTAGAACAGCACAAAAAGTTTCCAAGTTTCGAAAGTGAAATATATCGTAAGATGCACGAGCTTATAGTGAACAATTATGAAGTGATTATGCATGCCAAACCAACTGTCACAAAAAATTCCTGTGGTTATTATCTGTGGAATGTTATGTATGATAGGCCAAAAATTAACGGTGCAGGAAAATTTGATGGTACTGAGAAAGTTTTCGATTTAACAAAAATGATCGTTGGTTCGCAAGGGACGCTCGGTCTTGTGACAGAGATAGAATTTGGCCTGATTAAACCAAAACCTTTTTCGCGTCTTCTGATAATTTTCTTGAAAGACATGAAACAGTTGGGTGATATCGCCACTCATGTTATGAAGTTTAAACCAGAGAGCTTCGAATCTTATGATGATCATACTTTTCGTGTTGCTTTGAAATTCTTGCCATCTCTGATAAAGAAAATGAAAGGGAATTTTATTTCTATGGCTTTCAAATTCCTACCAGAAGCTTTGGCAGTTCTACGTGGTGGTGTTCCGAAAATGGTCTTGATGGCCGAGTTCACAGGTAATACTGAAGAAGAAGCGTTAAAGAAGGCGACTGAAGCACACGAATCGTTAGTACAATGGGAGAATGAAAACCCAAGTGGCAATCAAAATTACAAACGTAAGGTCGAGTCACGTGTTACTAGTTCGGCCTCTGATGCGGAAAAATATTGGACAATACGTCGTGAGAGTTTCAATATGTTGCGTCAGCATGTAAAAGAGCTTCGTACGGCTCCATTTATAGATGATTTTGTTGTACGTCCAGAGCTTTTGCCAGGATTTCTGCCACTTTTGTACGGAATTTTGGATCAATATAAACATTTGACTTACACGATCGCTGGACACGTGGGTGATGGAAATTTCCATATTATTCCACTTATGAATTTACATAATCCATCGGCTCATAAAACTATTGAGGAATTGTCAGTTAAAGTTTATAAGTTAGTGCACGAATTCAATGGTTCCATCACTGGTGAGCACAATGACGGTATTATTCGTACACCTTTTGTGAAGATGCAATATGGTGATCGAGTTTACGGACTTTTTGAAGAAGTGAAAAAGATTTGGGATCCACGTGGAATTTTTAATCCTGGCAAAAAAGTCGCTGGTAGTGAAAAAGATAGTGGAGGAGGCGGGAAAGATGGTGGTACGTTCAAGTTTGCGTTTGAGCATATTGTGAAATAAATGGAAATAAAAAAGACCATCGCCGAGGGCGCGAGGGTCTTGAACATCGATTTCTTGAGAATGAACACTTGTCGGAGCCATTTGGCTCATACTTTCTGGTATTTGTTCCAAACCTTGATTGTAGACTCGCCGGTTTCTTTGTTGATGGCTTTCACTGCAAGCGCCACACGATTTTTTTGGTTCAACGTTTGCCAGTACGTTTCACCAATTTCTACACTGTGTCCCTGTAGTGGCATAAGCAATGGTTCACCAGTGAATGATGGAAGCGGATTACCATCGCCGGTATAGGTTGTGATGCAATACCCGAATCCTTTGTCGATATAACGGTATTCGTAGCAGTTAACATCACATGTTTTATCCCATGGTGACTTTCGCAGGATAGCGAGTTGAATCAGTGGATGATATGCTCCAATCGAGCAGACGCCAGAGATTCGTGGCGTGAAGTTGGGAGCGTCTGGCTCGTATATCCAACCATGTGGTCTTTCTACTGTCGGTTTTACAAGTACATTGGATAGATTTTGAGTGCGAGCTGACACTTTAAAATCATCCAATTCTTCGGCAATAGTGTCCGTTTGATGCCCATTGCTTACAATGAAGTTAAAACCAATTTTCCGCATAGCGTTATAGATGACAAGTTTTGGGTCACCTGTATGTTTTTTCGGATCCGCAACTTCAGTGTAGAGACGTCCACCATCAGTTTTGAAAACTCGATTACGACTGCCTTCACTGCGTCCCATGATCCAGTAAATCTGAATCATATCAGTACCACCGTCATTTTGTCCGATGATAATTCCACGTCCTGGGTACGAGTTATGCGACAAATCCATATAATTTTCTCGTGCGGTCTGCTCTGTGAATTTTACAGCATTCATCTTTATTTCCTTTGGTTCACTGCAGTTAAGTTTTACTATCACATTTCTGTTTTTAACATTACTCTTTTCGCCATAAAAGGTCAATAAATGCACCGAAACGCTATTTCTGCTAGTATGTATACTTATGAATCCAGAAAACTCCGTAAACCAGGCCAAGCCAAGTAACCTGGCTATTTCTGTCAAAAACCTCACCAAAACTTACGATAAACTTACTGCAGTCAACGATATCTCTTTTGAAGTAAAAGCTGGTAGCACCTTCGCTTTTCTTGGACCAAACGGCGCAGGGAAGACCACGACGATCAAGATGCTTACTACTTTGGTCAATCCTACTTCTGGCACTATCACCGTGAATGGTATTGATCCTGTGAAGCATGGACTCGAAGCTCGCAGATCATTTGGTATTGTTTTTCAGGACCCTAGTCTCGACGATGAGCTTACTGCTTATGAGAATATGTTTTTCCATGCTGGACTTTATGGAGTTCCAAGGAGTCAGACACCAGAAAAAATTCATGAAATGTTGAATTTCGTGGAACTATGGGATCGCAAAGATGATTTGGTCAAAAGATTTTCTGGAGGCATGAAACGTCGATTGGAGATTGCTCGTGGATTACTTCATACACCAGCTATTTTATTCCTCGATGAGCCGACTGTTGGTCTAGATCCGCAAACACGCAATCATATCTGGTCATATATAAAGAAGCTCAACAAAGAACGTGGTCTCACAGTTTTTTTCACGACGCATTATATGGACGAAGTTGAACGTGCCGCCGATCAGGTTGTGATTATTGATAACGGAAAACTTATTGCCAATGACACGGTTGACGGAATTATCGCGAAAGCCGGTGCCGAATCTTTGGAAGATGCTTTCATAAAGCTGACAGGTCACACGATTCGCGATGACCAGGCTAGTGCCGCTGATTCCTTCCGAAAAATGGCGGCAATGCATCGCGGTGGTGGAGCTCGCCGATAATAATAAAAACACACGTAATCAACCTTTTATGAAATCAAATTTCTTCTACGTTATATACATCCTCTGGCTTCGCCAAATCAAACGCTATTTTCGCTCGCGTGCGCGCATGATCGGTTCGCTAGGTCAACCAATATTGTTTCTTGTGGCGCTCGGTTATGGACTCGGACCGACTTTTGCCAAAGCTGGTGGAGGTAACTATATACAGTTTTTGGCACCTGGAGTCATAGCGATGGGAATTTTGTTTACAGCGGTTTTCTCTGGTATTGAAGTTATTTGGGATCGCCAGTTTGGTTTCCTCAAAGAAACTCTCGTGGCACCTGTTGGACGTTTTTCTGTAATGCTCGGTAGAACACTCGGTGGTGCGACAGTGGCTTGTTTGCAAGGTGTTATTGTTCTTATCATTTCTTTGTTTATAGGTTTCCATCCTGCTTTTAACTCTATTCCTTTGGCAATTCTTTTTATGCTTGGTATTGCCACTGTGTTTACAGCACTTGGAACTGGTATTGCTTCTGTACTAGAAGACATGCAAGGTTTTCAGCTCATAATGAACTTCGTAGTTATGCCAACATTCTTCTTGTCTGGTGCACTGTTTCCTCTAGAAGGAGTAATAGGGATGATTGCACGCTTCAATCCTTTGACTTATGGAGTCGATGGTCTACGAGCAACTTTCATAGGTGTTAGTACCATGCCTGGCGGTATTTGGATTGATGGGGGAGTTTTACTCGCAGTTTCTCTGGTTTTTCTAGGAATTGGGGCTTGGTTGTTTTCGAAGATAAAGATATAGGGTTGGATTTGATATACTACACCTATGTCCAAAACCTGTGATCACACATCCGTAGGCATGCTCGTCTGGAATGGTGACAAGCTCCTTCTTATAGAACGTGCAAAATTTCCTTTTGGTTTTGCTGTACCTGCTGGGCATGTGGATGACGATATTTCCTTTGGAGATGAAACAAATAATCATGAAGCAGCTTATCAGAGAGCTGCAAAACGTGAACTGAAAGAGGAGGTAGGCTTGGATGCTGCAAGTTTAGAACTTGTAGTAGAAGGTCGTAAAGAGAATCCGTGTCGTCGTGAAGGAGGTTCTTGGCATTACTGGAAATTCTACAAAGTTAATGTCTCTGGTGATATCGCAAGTAAAGTCGTACGTAGCTTGGATGAAACAAAGAATATTGGGTGGTATACTAAAACCGAGATTCAGAAAATGGCCGACAAATTGGAGCCGGTTATGCGTGAATGGTTTAAAGAGATGAAAATTATTTAATTTCGCAAAATTTTTATGAAAATTTACGTACTAGGAAGTAATGCTTTTATACCACAAATGTGTGCAGCCAAAGACAAGCTTTGTGAACTTGGTTTCGACGGCTGGATTCATCCAGAATATGAAGCTATAGCACGTGGTGAAGGTGATAAAGAAAAACTACGCCGTGAAGCAAACGGAGAACACGCCGACGTTAAAAGGGAAAACGATTATTTGAGAGTTCACTACAGGCACATTCTGGAAAGTGACGCGATTCTATTCGTAAATCTAGAAAAGAAAGGTATGAAAAATTACATCGGTGGCAACGTGCTCATCGAAATGGGTCAGGCTTATGTGAATAACAAAAAGATTTTCTTATCTAACGATATTCCAGAATATTCAGCTTATGTCGATGAGATAAAAGCCATGGATCCTATTTGTTTACGTGGGGATTTAACCAACATCAAGAAGGTGGTTTAAACCTTGAGTGCGTCTGTAGAAGCATCTAAGAATGAGTTATATTTACTCATCTTTTTGCTCCAGATATTTATAAATGTCAGAAGTTCTTTTTTGGCGATTTTGTCTTTGATCTTCGAAACTTTTTCAGTAAGTTTTGGTGCGACGAGCACATGGTCTTTTCCTTTTAATTGATCATTGAAAAGTTTGTAGTGTGTTACTTCTAGGTAGTCTGCAATCTTGGCAATATGCGCCTCATCAGAATTTGATTCTAATATTTCTTTTGTTAAATTTAGAACCTCTTTTTTGTTTCCAAAATATTGTGAAAGGAATCTTTGATTTTCTTCTTCAAATTTCTTCGCAGCATTACGAGCTTTTGGATTTGCTTTGGCATAATACATTCCAATATCACCACCAAAGATTTCTCCGACGTCATGCAATAGACAAAACTTCAGCACTTTTAATGTGTCAATTTTTGCACCTTTACTATTAACTAGTTCTGCAAGTTGCCAACCTATCATTGTGACTAAATAATGATGTTCAGCTATGTTACCTTGCCTCATATTTTTACCTGCAATAGAATAGCCATATTGTGGTTGAACGCGAGTAATTTGAAGTAGGTTTATAAGGTCAATTATGTTATTCATATTTATATCATTACGTGGCTCGGTGAAAACTACTAACACCCTATATCACTTACCAAGGATACTTTTCTCCTTTAAACCAGAACTGTCCTGTCTCCGGACTTGAGATTGCGAGTTTATAAATGTGTCCTGCCGCTTCTTCCGGTGTAAGATCGGCATCATCACCTCCCATATCTGTTTTGACCCATCCAGGGTGAACTGAAGAGACGATGATGCTATTTTTCTCACGATGTTCCATTCGCATTGCGAGAGTGCGTGTGTACATGTTGAGTGCGCACTTGGAAATTTTGTAAGCAGGATAATGAAAAGGGAAATGCGAAGTCTCAGCATCTTTCATATCCGTATTAGTCAATGAGCCAGCAGAAGAAGAGAGGTTAATTATATGTCCGTCTTTTTTGATGATTGGAATGATATGCTCGGTGAAATCTATAGTTCCGATGAGATTAACTTCTAGACTTTTTCGCAACTTATCTATGATCACGGAAGTTTCATCATCATCAAAAAGTACCCCAGCATTGTTTATAAGAATATCAATTTTTATGCCAAGTCTTTGGATATCAGCACAACATTTATCTATAGATTCTGCTGATGTGAGTTCCAACTGATGAATGGCTAGATTTGGATGTGAATAATCAACATGACCAGTGGTCGAGGTACTGATTACTCTATATTCTTCAATGAGGAATTTTTCTGCTAATGCGCGACCGATACCCTTTGATACACCTGTTATGAGGACAGTTTTCATGGCGATATTATAACATTTGCGGGCGCTATCGGGGGAAAGCTCTATCTCTCAATAACGATTTCTTCTAAATGAGAATGA
Source organism: uncultured bacterium (assembly GCA_903905325.1). Lineage (GTDB taxonomy): Bacteria > Patescibacteriota > Minisyncoccia > Phycocordibacterales > PALSA-1337 > C7867-002. The sequence continues at coordinate 5,959 of CAIVGA010000058.1, read as the reverse complement.
TTCGCAAATTCGTGTCAAAATAGCCTTATTTCTACGTCGACAAATGAGAATGATTCTCACTTACAGAAAATGATGTTTTGGAGAGTGTGCTGTATTGAATAATGATATACTAAATAAACACGCAATTATTAGAACCATGCAATTATTCTTACTCGTACCTCAACGCCTCAATCGGATTTAACCTCGAAGCCCTCCTAGCTGGATAATATCCAAAGACAATTCCGATACCAGCTGACACACCAAAGGCGAGCATTACAGATGATGTTGATATGGATGTTTGGAGTATTCCAAGTGAAGTAACTATATATGCCGCCAGCCATCCTAATCCTACTCCGATGGCACCGCCGATAACCGTGAGAGCAACTGCTTCGACGAGGAATTGAGTACTAATATCGGCACGTTTGGCACCTATGGCCTTACGAAGCCCTATTTCACGTGTTCTTTCGGTGACTGTGGTCAACATCATGTTCATGATGCCGATACCTCCCACAACGAGTGAAATGCCTGCTACAGCACCTAGGAGTATAGTAAAGGTACCAGTGACGCTCGAAGCTGCTGAGACGATGGAAGCTTGGTTTAATACATTGAAATCAGTTGCGGTAGGATCACTTATGTTATGGCGTTGCATGAGTAAGTTTGTGATATCTGTTTGCACTTGTGTCATGACATCTGGTGAAATTGCTGAAACGCTCAGCGTTGTATAGTAGGTTGTCTTGCCAATAAGAAATAGTTGGGCATCTTGCAATGGTATGTAAACAGCGTCATCTTGGTTGCTAAACCCGCTGGAACCTTTTGATGCTGTTACACCGATAATATTAAAAGGCATTCCTTTGACGGTAATCGTTTGACCAACAGGTTCTGTGCCAGTAGCAAAAAGATCGCTAGCTGTAGTTGGTCCTATGACTGCTACACGTGACATGTTTTTGCTATCGGAATCTGTAATAAATCTCCCGTCATTTACTTGAACATTGTGTACATCTGCGTATGCTGCCAATACACCATTTACTGTGGTGTTAGTATTTGTTCCTACTGCTGTAATTTGGTAGCGACCAGATACTTCTGGAGAAACCTGAGCAATATTTGATACTTGAGTAGCTATAGCATTGGCATCATCTGGTGTGAGTGTTTGTGCTCCACCGCGACCACCAGAAGCACCATAACCGAATGATCTTTGGGCTCCAGGAAATATTTCTATAAGATTTGAGCCGAGAGATTGGATATTTGCTTGAATAGAACCTTGAGCACCTTGTCCTATCGCGACCATTATAATAACAGAACTAATACCTATGATGATACCGAGCATGGTAAGAGAAGTACGCACTTTGTTGGCGGTCAAAGCTGAAAATGTTTCATGAAGAATATCTTTTGTGGTCATATTTTTTGGGCTTTTGTCAAATTATACTTTTTGTTTTGCGTGTTCGATAATTCTTTTTGAGTGACCGCTACCATCCTCGACTATTAACCCGTCTCTTATATAAATAATACGATCTGCATGTTCAGCCACTTCACGTTCGTGGGTAATCAGGATGATTGTGCGTTTCATTTCCTTATTTAATTTTTGGAATGTTCCTAGAACTATATCTCCAGTTTGTGAATCGAGGTTTCCTGTAGGTTCGTCTGCCAATATGAGTGAAGGGTCATTTACCAAGGCACGGGCGATTGCTACGCGCTGGATTTGTCCACCAGAAAGCTGGTTGGATTTGTGTTCATAACGATCTTCCGTAAGTCCCGCTGAAGCCAAAGACTTTCTAGCCTTTCTCTCCCTTTCTTTTTCTGGTACTTCTGCATATATAAGTGGCAGTGTCACATTTCTCATGACGGTTGCGCGGGGAAGTAGGTTGAATGATTGGAATACGAAGCCAATTCGATCACGTCTTATGGTGGCCAATTCGTCATCGGAAAGTTTTGATACATCTTTTCCGTCGAGGTGGAAAGTACCACTAGTTGGTGTATCGAGCGCACCAAGGATATGCATCAATGTAGACTTACCTGAACCAGAAGGTCCCATGATGGCGACAAATTCTCCATCTTGGATGGTGAAAGACACACCGCGTAGAGCATGAGTTTCATTATCTCCGTTTTTATATGTCTTCGTAATTTTTTTGATTTCAATCATTTTTAATTTCCAGCTGGACGAATTCCTCCGCGACCACCTCCTCCACCTAGTCCACTTAGAATACTTGGCGCCGCTGCAGCCGTTGAAGCACTCTGGCCACCGGTGATTGTCTTTGTTACAACCCATTGTCCTTGTGTTAGACCGTCTGAAACTTCAGTATTGGTGCCGTCTGTAACCCCGACGGTTATTATTTGATCACGTGGAGCGATGACGGAACTTATTGTCACATTACGATTAAATCTTTGGCCCTGAGAACTCGAAGCGAACTGACTATTTGTGCTAGAACCAAATCCGTTAGTTGATGATGCTGTTGGAAGAACTGGATTATCAAATATTTGGACGTATTGTGTTTGACCTTGAGTTTTGATTGCGGTTGCAGGAACTACAAGAACTCCAGATTTTTGCATTGTTATAATAGTAGTGCTCACACTCATGCCAGGTTTTATACGCGGATCATTTGTACCAATAGCAATTTTTACATTATATGAAACAACTCCAGATACTACTGTCCCAACCAAATCAACTTGAGACACAGTACCAGTGGCTGTAAATCCACTTATAGCGTTGAAGGTTATGATCGCCGGTTGTCCTGCACTTACTTTGGCCGCGTCTACTTCGTTCAAAGATATTGTGGCAATTTTGTTATCTCCTATAATCGTTGCAATTGTTGCACCGCTCGCTTCATCGTATTTGTTTACAGGAATTCTACCAACAACACCATCGAATGGTGCACGAATAAAATAATTGGCATATGTTTGTTCTTGTTGGGCCAATGAGACTTGCTGAGCCTGAACATCCAAAGGATCGGCTCCTGTTATGAGAGTGTTTAGGTTGTTGGTGTTGGTTTGAATAGATGTTTGTGCGGCCAAAATATTAGCTAGATCAGAGTTTATTTGACTAGACCATGTGGTGATAGAGGCGGCGGTAGTGGCAGCTTGTGTTGGTTGGTAATTTGGTTGGCTAGTAGTGATGAAGTTAATTACGTTTTGACCATCTTGCAGATTTTGAGATATTTCTTTCAGAAGAGTGTAAGTATCTGAAATGACTTGATTGATGGTAGATGTAGAACTGGTTCTTGTAAGTTGGTTGTATGTTTGCAGAAGATTGTTGTATTGAATCGCATTTCTATCGTAACCTGTACTAAATGTATTTAGATATGATTGGCCGGTTGAGCTAAAATTTGTTATGTGTTGATCGCTCAAAAAACCACTTTGACCGGTTACCATGTTTTTTATTCCATTCATTATGTTTGGTAGATCCAAGAAAACTCCTGAAACAGAGTTATATCCATTGCTGTATGAGGTTGCAAGACTCGCCTCGGCGTTGGCTATATCAGCAGGTTTGGCTGGTTGTACAAGTTTTGCATATGCAATTTTGGCATTTTGTAAGCTCAGGGCTGCTTGTTTAGAATCAACTGTAGCCAAAAGATCACCAGCTTTTACATGATCTCCAACAGAAACATTGATTGATGTGATTGTTCCAGATACGGTAGACTTAATATCTTCTTGATTTTGTGACGATACTTGTCCAGATCCAGATACTGTTTGCGTGATGGCTCCTGTACGTGTTTTCGCAATTGTGTATTGAGGTGTAGCGCTGGTTGCTGTGACATTGTGATACCAATAATAACCTCCACCAATAATAACAATAATGACTAAACTGCTTATAAATTTGTGCGCACGCATGTATAAACCTAATCTTTTAAATAATGAATGTTTTATCATAATTTTATTTGTTAGTTGATGAAGGAATGTTTGCACCTATGCTGGGTGGTGGTGGCATGATTCTGATAAAACTCGTGTTGATTTGACCCTTTGCGTCTGGTGAACCTATTGCAGTAATCCATGAACCTATTTTTATGTCCGAAGACGACGCGTTTTCATGCATGCTTCTTATTATTGTTGTTGAACTTATAATTACAACTTTCTCAATCTCTTCAGGGCCTCGTATGGCAATTGACGGTAAATTTATTGCTATGACCTGACCAGAGGCTCCGTGTGCAATCGGTGTCGGATTATTACCCATCATATTTGCGTAAAAAGGTGATCTTTGGCCACCCATGATTTCAGAATAATTTTTATCCCATCGTTCGGAAAATTCGCCCTTGTCATATCCGACTAGTATTCCTGCACCAAATATTACTAGTGCTACAAAAAGTATACCTAGAATTACTACAGCCTTATGAAAGTGTTCTAATTTACGCATGTTGATATGTTTTTAATGGGTGATTCCCAGTTTTAATAGTTTTTAAATAAAATAAACTTCGACTTAGTGAATAGGTAAACACAAGAGCGGTCGCTATAACCGCGGTAGCACCCAAGACTGGAAATGACTCTGCCAGTGTCATACCAAACTCTTTCCATGAACTCATTATATAACCGCCATCAGAAACAAGCAGAGACATGTATGTAGAAAAACCAGAATTAGTCATAGCAGTTATCATGTTTTGGATTATGGGTATGCATGCAATAATTGCGACACAAGAGAATGTTATAAACATCACAGCTCTTATTCTGGATTGTAAAATACGTGAACGATTGATTTGTTGATCGATCCTGTTTAATAAGCCTTGCGAAGGTGCTTCGCTAGGTATTTTTGAAAAAAGGATTTTGTAAGAATTATCGATCATTTGTGTTGTTTTGCTATATTATGGCTTATATACGACGGATTTATGGTTATCGGTGCGAAGCAGGTCTCGCACCTTTTTTAGGGCTCTTCTGTGCCAACTTTTGACAGTATTCATCGGTTTCTTGAAAATAACGGCGATTTCTTCGAAAGTCATCTCGTCATTGTAGTGCATAATGAGAGTGGCTCTATAATCAGGTGATAGTTGGTCTAAAACACCCGTTAATTCCTTTGCGATTTCCTTGCGCTCGAAAACTTCTGCGGGTAGCGGTTCTGGATCAGTTAAAGTATCGGCGAAGGAAATATCCCCACCAGATTCTTCGTCAGTACTGTTCATTTCTGAAAAAGAAAAACTGCGTCTCTTTTTTATATGATCAAGTGCCGTATTCCTTGCAATTGCAAATAACCACCCTTTGAATTTTTTGTCTTTCTTGAAACTTTTTATATGTTTCCAAGCTTTAAAAAATGTGTTTTGTACTACATCTTCGGCGTCTTCTTTTTTGGGAATATATTGTCGTACAAAATTAAAGATGTGCTTAATATGGCGAGCTGATAGTATATTGAACGCTGTATCGTCTCCATCTTGCGCCTGTATAGCAAGTTCTTCATCACTTGAATCTGTGATGCTCAATTCTGTGAGCTTATTATCTTTCATTCCTACTATCATACATCATAATTGTTTTGAGGTATAATTATGCCTATGCAAATCGCTATTTTCGCCAATGGATGTTTCTGGTGTACAGAGGCGGTTTTTGTTGGACTGAAAGGTGTAGTTTCTGTGATGCCAGGTTATGCTGGAGGATCTATTGCCAACCCTTCATATGAACAGGTCTGCACAGGTAGAACCGGCCACGCGGAATGTCTCAAGATTGAATTTAATCCAAGCATAATTTCATATGGTGATTTGTTGTCGGTCTTTTTCAATACACATGATCCAACGACTTTGAATAGGCAAGGCAATGATGTTGGTACTCAGTATCGTTCGGCTATATTTTATACCAGCGACGAACAAAAGCTGCAGGCTGAAGCATTGATCAAGGAGTTGAATGACACAAAAGCTTATGATAAACCAGTGGTAACAGAAGTGAAGGCATTGGAAGTTGGGACTGACGGTGCGATGGTTGGCGGATTTTATTCGGCAGAAAATTATCATCAGAATTATTATGAGACACATAAGGATGCTCCATATTGTCAGTTGGTTATAGCGCCAAAGTTAGA
>CAIVGA010000057.1 GCA_903905325.1 uncultured bacterium | reverse complement strand
TGGCAGCATCAACATCGTTTGCATTGAGGTCTGACATTTTCTTTTCAGCAATTTCTTTAAGCTGAGCCTTTGTCATTGTTCCAACTTTACTCAAGTTTGGCTTACCTGAACCCTTTTCTTTCTTTATAGCCTTCAAGATGAGACTAGAAGCTGGAGGAGTTTTGAGAACGAAGCTGTAAGTACGATCTTCATAAACACTGATAACGACTGGTATCATATCTCCAATCATGCCCTTTGTAGCATCGTTGAATTTCTTTGTGAAATCACCAATGTTGACGCCGGCCTGACCGAGTGTAGGACCGAGTGGTGGAGCTGGAGTCGCCTTCCCTGCTGGGGCTATAACTTTGACTGTTTTTACGATTTTTTTGGCCATGTTTTTGGTTTTGGTATCCTACTATAAGCGGGATGATTAATCAAATTTATTATAAGAACGTGCGTTAATTATACTTTCTTTACCTGTAAGAAATCGAGCTCGACTGGTGTCTCACGACCGAACATAGAGACCAGCACTTTTATCTTGCCACGCTGTGTATCAACCTCACTGACTTTACCTTCGAAGTCTTTGAACGGACCGTCAGAGATCTTGATAAGGTCACCAGTAGAAAGATCGATAGAATGTTCTGTACCACCTTTGGTCATACGAGCAAAAAGTGAATCAACTTCTGTTTTCTCAAGTGGAACTGGTGAAACTCCGGCACCAACGAAACCTGTTACTCGTGGAGTGTTACGAACAACGAACCAAGAGTCGTCAGTTACAATCATATCTACGAGAACATATCCTGGATAGATCTTCTCTTCTTCTTCGACACGCTTGCCACTTTTGACCTTAATCTTCTTTTCTGTAGGAACGATGACGTTGAAAATCTTGTCCTCTACACCGAGAGATTCTATGCGCTGTTTCAAATTTCTAGCCACAGCGTTTTCATATCCAGCATAAGTGTGGATGGCATACCAATTTCTTTCACCTGTTGTTTGTTGTTTCGACATATTAGAGAACGAGTTTAAGCAAAGTTGAAAATACAAAATCTGCAACACCCAACAGTATAGCTACAGCAACTGAAATTCCTATGACCAATAATGTGTAATTGATCGTCTGGGCGCGAGTTGGCCATGTGACATGGTTCAATTCTGCGCGTGTTTCTTTTATGTATGTTGCGATGCTCATGATAGTTTGTTTTTCTATTAAAAAACCCCTGCTGGGGTGCCTATTACTACATTGAGTATGTTAGCACGACTGGAGGTGGGAGTCAAACGAAAATTGACAACTTATGGCTATTTGATATTATAAGTATACAGTTGGCTTCGGCCTTACCCCCGTAAGGGGGAGAATGTTGGAAAAGTCGTCAGAGTAAGTTTCTGGCGGCTTTTCTTATAGTCGTAAAAATTTTCTGATCTAAAAATCCTATTTTTTCTACAAGACGGCGTGTATCAACAACTCTCAGTTGGGACAGGTTGGCTCTTGCTGGACTACCATCAATATTGCCGACGGCGAGACGGAGCGGGTGCTCGCGAACTGACGTGGTAAGCGGAGCTACGAGACAGGCGTCAGATCCAAATCCACGTAATATTATGGCAGGCCGTAGGAAGCTGATTCCCTTACCATTCAGTTCACTACCAATATTCAATCCGAATTGACACCACCAAATCTCACGAACTGTATAGAGACGCGACTCTTCCCTGTTTGCATGTTTCTTAAGCTCATTCCATCTATCAAAATCCTTGTGAGACAAAAATTCTCCACTTGATGCTAACCGATCTTCATCTTTTAACAAAGAAAATCTAATACCGTATTCGACGCCATACTCGCTTTTTTGAATATAATCCTCGGCCTTTTTTACAGCCAATATTAAAGAATCAAAAAGACCGACAGCTTGGATTTCTCCTTCACTTTCGTAGTCTCTTTCCGAAACATCATATATTTCTGGGTGAGTTTCCTTAATTTGAATATAATTATTAGCACTCATCTGCGTATTATATCATGGCTGTCAAATGCTAATAGTAATTGACCAAATTTACTTAAAAATTACTCTATCTGATATGTAATCGTCACATTACTTGTAATCTTTTGTTCACCAGCGGAGATGACTGGAGCAGCTGCTTTGGTAGAAGCGACACCTGGAGCCATATCCATATATATTGGTCGAGGATAATTATTACCAGCTGATTCAGAGAAGCTAACTATACGAACAAGCTTTACACCGAGCTGATTGGCGAGAATATTGGCCTTGGACTGCGCATCAGCAATGGCGATAGAACGAGCTTGTGCCTGTGTGCTTTCTGGTTTGTCGACAGAGAACGAAATACCACTAACGTTTTGTACTCCGATAGTGCCAATAGAAGTCAAAATATCGCCAATCTTAGAAAAGTCACGAATCTTGACTTGTGTTGTTTGACTAACATCATAACCAGTCAAGACAGATTTTGAAGGAGGACAGATGCCATTTGCAGTACATATACTACTTTGATAATCATAATGAGGATTTATATTATAAGACTGTGTTTGAATATCTTTGTCAGCAATTCCAGCAGACTTCACAACATTGAGAGCAGCATTACTCTTTGCAGTAGCTTGAGCCTGAGCAGCTGAAACGGTCTTGGCTGTTTCGGTTACTGAAAATGAAAGAGTGGCAATATCTGGTACAGCGACAGCGTCACCTGTCCCATCTACACTAATCTGATTTGTTTGGGCAGGATTTGCACCGACATAACCAATTTCCTTAAAACCTTTTACAGAAAGTACTGCCAAGAAAATGGCCAGCAAAACACCAACGAACGAACCAATTTTCCAAACTTTTTCTTGAATATTCATATTTTTATATTTAAATTAGATTAAGCTATTAAATTGAGCTATTAAATTACTTTACCAATTCTATCACATTCTCAAAAAGGGCTAAAACTGTCATTGGACCAACACCACCAGGTACCGGAGATATGGCAGAAACTATATTTTTTACCACTTCAAAATCCACATCACCGACAATTGAAGATTTGCCAGATTCGGCCAATTCTCCAACAACTCCAACTTCCCCACTTTTCGTGATGCCAACATCGATAATCACCTGACCTTTCTTCACATGTTCTCGAGTGATGAGGCCTGGCTTGCCAACGGCAACTATTATAATATCGGCCTTTTGTGTTTCAGTTTTCAAGTCTGGAGTTTTACTATGACAAACTGTCACGTGAGCACCACCCGCTTCACACATATCAGCAATCGGTTTTCCAACAAGAGCTGAACGTCCAATTACAACAACTTTTTTGCCGTTGAGCGTAATTTTGTAATGAGCAAGCAATTCCCTAACGCCACGCGCTGTAGCAGGCAAAATTCCACCTTTGAACCTTTGCTCTATATTATAAGACGTAAGCCCGTCAGCATCCTTACGTGGATCAATAGCATCTATAACAGTGTCGCGCTCAATTCCTTCTGGTAACGGTAATTGCACAATGATTCCATTGACGGTTTTATCTGAATTAAGATCATTTATAGCTTCAATAATTTTTGTCTGGGGTGTATTTGCCAACAAGTGAATATGCTCAACCTCAACACCTATTTTCTTTGCAAAAGTTTTCTTGGCCTTGATATATGAAGTAGAATCTGGACGATTTCCAACCTGAACAATTGCCAAAGTTGGAACACGAGAGCGTGCGGGAGGGTGTGTCGAGGTATGTGAAAATTGCTGAACTTTTATTTTGAGTTCAATGAGTGCTGAATCGCGAACAGTTTTTCCGTTTAAGATAAGTACTGACATGTAACTAGGTTATCATTCCCTTTGACTTGTGTATACATATGAAATAGTATCTTATATGGAACAATAGGTCGTTCAAAACTTCTAAACGAACCAAAAACTTGGAGGAAAAATGGACTACGTAAGTCATCTTATACAGACCCAGCCGCCGAGTCGTAGGCCTCATGGATTTATCATCATTGAACCACCACAAAATGATGTTTATCGAGGAACGTTGGAACTAAGAAACGGTGGATTGTGGGCACGCATATACTACCTCTTCGGTGCTCCACCATTCGACTGCAATAGCCATGAACTAGCAATATTCATGGATACTCAAATGGAATGGCCGATGCTACAGACAGTTGTGCGTCCAGATCCAGATGATCATGGAATGCTTTACATCGAACATTTCATAGATCAATGTCTACACCAAGTTCTGTGGTCAGATGGCGATGAGAAGCTATTTTGTATATGTAATGCCTTCATCTACAAATCAATCAGCAAAAACGTGCAGAGCAAGATGGTGGAAGACAAGAAATCTCCATATTATTCACAGTGCTTCGATGCAAGTACAATCAACGAATACACCGACGGAATGAATATGGCATTAGACACAATGATCGGGTCCATCATTTACTCTATTAAGAAAAAAGCTTCAGAATTACAGATCCAAAAACACCATTAACTCACCATCGGCGGTGAGTTTTTTATTTTTCTGACGTCTCACCTGCGGACCATCTGGCAAAAATACCACAAGGAAGTAGGCGCTCTCCATTATCAGGATTCGATATCACAAGTTGTGATCTCGATGCCGGAGCTTCTCTTATTGCCAATTCCCCCGTTTCAATACTGCCACCAAACTTTTTTACGAGAGGTGCAAGCAGATTTTCATACGCAATGGCAGAATAACCCGAAGCATAGCCATTTATTAGGAAAAAGGCTGGGCCAACATTGCTACTACCGTCAGTCCCATTAGCAGATTTTTCAACCATTATAGACACACAATCTTCGATAAGTTTTGGTAAATCTTCTTCAATTTTCCAAACTTCATTGTCGGGACCATGACCAAAAGCTGGTGGATCCATAATAATTCCATGATATTTTCTGCCACGCTTAATCTCACGCTTCACGAAAGTGCGAGCATCATCCAAAATCCAACGGATAGGCTTATCACCGAGACCAGAAGCTTCGGCATTATCTCGAGCCCAAGTCAAAGCTACTTTTGAACCATCTATATGAACAACTTTTGCACCTACTTGTGCACAAGCAATAGAAGCACCACCGGTGTAACCAAAAAGATTTAGAACCTCGAAATCTTTTCCTTTTATAAGACTGCGCATCCAATCCCAGTTTGAAGCTTGTTCTGGAAAAAGACCGACATGTTTGAAAGCGGTCGGTTTGATCCAAAACTTGAGTTTGGCAAGCTCTATCAACCAACGATCTGGAAAAGGTTTACTGCCAGATTCACCGGCACCAGCAGAAAGATTTTTTTTGAGAGCCCACTCCCCTTTTTTCTCATCACGAGTAAAATGACCATCAGCTTTTTTCCATTCATCGGCACTTAAATTCTTTTTCCACAAAGCCTGAGGATCTGGTCTCGACAAAACAACCTCACCAAAGCGTTCGAGCTTCTCACTGTCACCAGAATCAAGTAGTGCATAACCAGAAAAGGCGTGGCCAGAATTTGCTTCGCTAGAAATAGGCTCAACCGAAGGCTCTGTAATGCTTACACTTAGATGTTTTAAGTCTTTTGCCATTATGCTGACAGTGTATCAGCCGGCGTCTTAGTCGTCGAGTCTGTTGAATATTTTTTGAAAACAAAACAGGCTACGATAAATAATATTGTTGATGTCAAAGCTGAACCAAGACAATATGCGCAATAGGAATGAATAATAAACATTTGTAGAAATACAAACCAGAGAGACGCTATTAGACCAAAAATTGTCATACCGAGTGACCAGCGGAAGAGTCTTTCATGTTTACCTTCCAAATATGCAAACGCTCCTGCTGCAACCAGTGCATAATATATTGCACCAAGCAAAGAAACTGGCAGGCCCAAGACAATAGAAAATGGACTAGTGAGAACCTGTTCGCATCCAGTGGTAATAGTGCATGGCGGAACAACTCCCTGGAAATGCTCTATGGTCAAATAGCCAGCATCAGCAAAACCGATCAAAGCTATGAGTAAGACGAGAACAGCAACCTTATTTGGTACTAGGGAGAGCGGCCTTATCAATAAGATCTTTAAATTCTGCATATGTTTGAGGGGTGTTAATTACTTTTCCATTAATAAAGAATGTTGGCGTAGCATTTATACCGATCGCCTGACCATCTGCGAGATCTGCATCTATCTTTGCGCGAAGAGTTGAGCTACCGAGATCTGTTGTAAATTTATCTGTATCTAAACCGATCTTTTTGGCATATCCAATATAAACACTTGTAGGATCAGCGAGCTCTGTCCAGTCGATATGATTGGTAAAAAGAAGATCATACATATCCCAGAACTTCCCTTGTGCACCAGCGGCTTCAGCAGCCATAGCAGAAGAAATAGCATTGGCGTGTTGAGGTAAAGGAAAATAACGATAGACGAGGCGCACCGTTGTTGAGGCGTCTGCCAAGAGTTTTGAAACTACAAAAAACTTAGCTTCACAAGCAGGACATTGGAAATCACTATATTCAATAAGAGTAACAGGGGCATTTGCTGGACCATATACGTGGTCAAGAGATGATATAGGAGCAGGAGTAGAAAGACTACCTGGACCAGCAGTCAAAGGCTTGTTGATAGCTACAGCCAAACCCCAGAAAATTAGTGCTAAAAATAATAAAAAGCAAATCCAAAAAAGTAAACGTTTTATATTCATAGTTTTCGTATTATATATGTGTAACACGTAGAAGTCTAGCTTCTGCTGCTTGAGTCTGAACCCAAGCATCTTCTATCTGTCGATATTTATAACCGAAATAAAAAGCGATCGTAGGAATTATGATGACGAAAAGAATAACTGCAGCCAACCTAGAGTACCAAGTTACTTTATTGAGTTCTATAGACATGTAAATATTATAACATAGCGAATAAAATACTATATAAACTTTTTTGCTTTTTTACATATTTATAAACATAGTGCACGCCATTTATATGGGCTATAATAATATTGAATTATAGTTATTTGAGTTTTGTAGTCTACGTTTGGGAAAACTGAGAAAACAATAAGGGGGGCGCTGTGAGTGATCGAAAAAATACAGAGCATTTGAGTGAAAACGTGTTCGGTGCAGATGTTTTGGCGGTAACAACTGGACCAAATTTGTGTGTTGTCAAAAGACGGCAACACGTAAAAGTTACAACGGTTCGCGATCATCGTGGCGATCGTCACGGAGATAAGCACTTAAATGATAGTGTTCAAGCTCAAGTAAAAGCTGGTGGCCACCGTGTTCCAATCGAAGAAGAACATGCCGGCGAAGATCGAAAGATTCCCGGTACAGGATTACCAATGATGACGTAAGTCACACATGCGCAAGCATCAACTCGTGGAGGAAGCGGTCACCTACAGTCCTTCACGAGTTTTTTATTTGGCCTATTGACTAATAATTATAAAAGAACTAACTTTAAAAGTAGAATCAAGAAAGAAAGGACTTTGTCATGTATAAATTCGTCAAAGGTAAAATCAGAGTTATTGTCATGCCAGATGGCGAACCGCCAGAGGAAATCAGGAAAAAATGGATCGGGAACGAAATGCCTGTGCATGCTGTACACGATGACCGTGGTCGTGGCGTCATAACTGGTAGAAAAAGTAACAAAGGAATCCTATACAATGTCGACCAAGCAGTTGCACTTGATATTTTGTCACTCAAACATCCAGAAGCGACACAGTGGTGGCATGAGCATGGTTTTCCCAAAGCTGGTAAAAACTTTGCTTTTCGTCAAGAAGAGGTAGTCGTTGTCGGTGAATTGGAAGAGTTACCAAAAGAAATCAGGATGTTCCCTGGTCTTCTCGAGGTCGGAGTCGGAGGACAAGATTGTCTCTGAAATACAGCGACGCAAAGTGACCACGGAACAGTTCGTGGTCTTTTTATTTCCTCAAACTCGACTTATATTTCTCAGGTTGATATGAGGCAACAAACTTATATGAAAAAGATAATTTATCCAACTCTTTAGCAATTCCCTGTTGATCATAACCGAGAAAAATTACATCTGGTTTGTATTCTTTCAAAACTTTCCATGAACCAATTTCTTTATCGCCAGCAACGACCGAAAATTGCATATCTATTCCATTTCGACCCAACAAGTGCTCACTCGTAAAAAAATCCTTAACATCACTAATTCTTTCCTCCAAACTTTTTTTTGGTAACTTCCCTTTCAGTAAATCCGCAACTTCCGGCAACGTGACCACTACAACCAACTCGTCACACTCTTTTGCAGTTTCAGAAAGAAAAAATTCGTGACCTGGATGTAGATTATCAAAAACTCCGAAAACTAAGCCACGAACAATTTTACTGGATAGCTTACTATTAAAAGTTTTCTCTGGATTCAAATTCTTCATAAACAAAAACTGTAACCGCAATTAGGAAGATCTCCGTCCAGATACCATTTTCCTTCAAACTGAACAATTTTTATTGTCTTACCAGACGAAACTCGACACACACCATAATCTGGACCCTTTTCAACTAGCTCTGTACACCCTCTAAAACTATAATAATTTTCAAAAGACGAATGTGCTTTACGTAGAATAGTAATCTGATTTTCCATTATCAAAAGTACCCAAATTACCAAAATAAGCCCTAAAGTTAAAGCTATTTTCCATTTAGAATTTTTTAAAATAGTATCAATCATGAATATATAATAAAAATAAAAATTAAAATAAGGCGCTACGCACATAACGTATACGCCTTATTCTACCTCTATTGTTCGTTGCGAGACAGAGGACTCATCAGCAAAGACTGGCGACAATAGCCACTAACTAACGACTCTTTCTGACAGTGCGTCTCTTCGTTGTGCGCTTTACAGCTTTCTTTGTTGAAAGCTTTGCTGTTTTACGAGATTTTGAAACACGAGATTTTGAAGTTTTCTTTTTCATTTTATTTTGATGTGGACTTTTGTGTATAGTGCCACATTTATATTTTGTTTTTTAAACAGAATAAATTATTTCTTCGACAGACATGCGCTTTCGCATAAAAATAATTTCTGACTGCATTGATTATGCCAGTATGTACCGAGAATACAAGATGTGCATAACTTTTTTTCACAAAACTTCGAACATAAAAAGGTTTCCAAACAAAAAAGGAGCTACACGAGCTCCCCGACATCCAAGCATCAAGAGATGAACATATTATTTTAGGACAAACTCTCGCGGAAGAAATGGCCCCAGAGTATGGATGACATGATGCACACCGTGTTCAGTGGTTATCTTTACCATACCCTGACCAATGTCCTCTGTGTGTACTACACTCTTTGTACGTGAACATCTCACCACGAACAATCACCTCTCTCCGAATACGAAGATCGTCAAAATTCATGGCTTGTATACAAAACTTGCTATTTTTATTGTTGCTCATTCCCCACTCTCCCTAATTTAGGTTCAAATTTCGAAGTTCAAATTTAACTAAAAAGTACCACGATATTGTATATACGTCAATAGCTCATAAAATGAGCTGATCTGATATTATTACAGACACAAGCTTCTTTATGACAGTAAAACATCTTCAGAAACATACCCCACGATATGGATTAAATGGAAAAATTCTTTTGGCCGGATTGATGATTTTCTTTTTCGTTATTTTTGACGGAATATTGATGTACCTTGCACCAGTCATTATCACCAACGCTGGAATTTCTGAAAGTATAATGGGCCTCATTCTTGGTTCTTCATCTATTGCAGGTCTGCTCTTTGACTTCATTCTTTGTAGAGTACTTAAAGTCACACACTACAGACGTATGTTTTTCCTAATGTTCGTTTTGGCTATGCTATTCCCTCTTTTCCTCTTTGGTGGCACTACCATCACGATTTACTTACTCGCAATGGCCGTATGGGGATTTTATTACGATTTCTTTAATATTGGCACTATCGATTTTGTTGAGCGTACAGCAGATCCATCCGAACATGTGTCAAACTTTGGAATATTAAGTTCGTTCCAAGGTTTTGGATATCTATTAGCACCATTTGCTGCCAGCTTACTACTTCTCTACCTTCAACCTGGTCCTCGCATGTTAATAACCTTGGCTATTCCGCTTTTTATCGCTTTTATTTTTTATCTATTTATAGTGTTGCGACGTGCGCACGAAAGAGATGATTATACTGGTGTTGTCAAGAAAAATGTATTTACATTCTTTACCGAAATAGAACTTTGGAAAAAAATCTGGGTGGTACTATTTCCTGTACTATTACTCACACTAACTTTAAATATGGTTGACGCGGCGGTTTGGACATTCGGACCGTTATTTTCAGAACATATCGGCATAGTTAGTGGCGTCTCTGGTGGCATATTTATGACAGCATACGCCCTTCCGCCGATATTAGTTGGCTGGATAGTCGGTGTTATCGCTAGAAAATTAGGAAATATGAAAACTGCACTCTGGGCTATTTTAACTGGTTCTATCATGCTCATATTCGTAGGTCTGGTAACTTCGATTTCGTTTTTAGTAATCTTGATTTTCTTTGCTTCATTTTTCTGGGCAATAGGCTGGCCAGCAATAGGAGCAATTTATACGGAGCATATAGAAAAAACTTCTGTGCGTCGAAAGGAGATAGAAACCTTACAAGATCTCTTTACTAACTTTGGTGATACTGCCGGACCTATAGTCGGCGGCTACATGGCTCAATATCTAGGTTTTGCACATTCATTTATTTCACTGGGAATTCTCGGAGTTATTATTGTAATATCTCTTTTCATTATCGTGCCAAGCAAAACAACTATAGAAATATAATAAACGCGATAATTTAAAAACATGCTTACATATTTTCAAGCTATAATCATGGGAGCGATACAAGGCATGACCGAGCTATTCCCTGTTTCAAGTTTGGGACACAGCGTCATTTTACCTAGAATACTTGGCTGGACGATTGATCAGCACGGGAATTTTTTTCTAATTTTTCTGGTCGCCACACATTTGGCAACGGCTATAGTATTATTTGGTTTTTTCTACAAAGATTGGGTGCTTATTGTCAAAGGAATTGTCAGATCTCTTAAAGCTAGAAACATTGATCCGCTCGATACTTACGCAAAACTTGGCTGGTTGATAGTCGTCAGTAGCATACCAGCAGGGATACTTGGTCTTTTATTTGAAGAAAATCTCAAAACTCTTTTTGCTTCACCGAAGTCCGTCGCCATTTTTTTGATACTTAACGGCCTGATGTTATATGGTGCCGAATTATTAAATAGAAAACATGAAAACGCTAGTATGGCGCACGAAAAACTGAGCGCAGACCATGACACTCACAACGATGATGTAATCGCAAAAATTTCCTGGGTTCAATCAGTAAAAGTTGGCTTGGCGCAGTGTTTGGCATTAATTCCAGGGTTTTCTAGGACCGGCTCTACCATAGGCGGAGGTATGCTCATTGGACTAAATCGAGATAATGCTGCTCGCTTTTCTTTCCTTTTGGCGGCACCTATTATTCTAGCAGCTTCAATACTAAAACTTCCTGAGCTCGCCACATCATCTGACTCGAGTTTCATTGGACCAATTCTAACTGGCTCTATCGCCGCAGGAATTATGGCCTACTTTTCAGTTCGCTTCCTAAGTAAATATTTTGAAACAAAAAAGCTAACACCTTTTGCAATATATTGTGTCATTGCAGGCATTATTGCTTCTCTGGTATTTTTAGTTAGATGATTTTGAGCCGGACTTAAACCAAGCAAAAATAAATAAAGCTATACCAAGTATTAGTGAACCTAGGCCGTGTTTGAAATGAACAACCGTAGAACCTGTTACGTATCCAGGAAAATATGGAGGTAATGAACCAGCTGGATTAAGCCAATATATGACAGCAATTACAACAAAAACGATACCAAGTATTACAGCGAGATAAGAAAGAAGTTTTTTGATCATAATGCTTATTTGGTTTTCTTCGATGAAGTTGAACCTGTGGTAGAAGTTACTGTAGATGTTGTTGCTGTAGTACTAGAAATAGCCGAACTTGGACTGACAGCGAGACTCTGAATAGTACAATCCGAGACTCTGCACATACCACGTTGTGATTGCACCAAAATGTGTTGTGATGCTTGGGTTAGTTGCGCCTCTTGCCATTTCGATCTCTCAACTCTTATACCGATGTAAAAAGCTGTACCTGGTAAAAGTCCTATAAATAGAACAATGGCCCAAAACCTTGAATAGGATGTAACCTCGTTCCAAACAATGTGTATTTTTTCCATGACATTATTGTAACACTTAAAATATCTACGTTGATGTGGATAAGGGGACACTTACGCAAAGCGCAAAAGACTTAATGATGATAAGGTTCATTCTTAATGACAGAAATTGCTCTATAAAGAGTCTCCGATAGAATCAGGCGTACCAATTGATGCGGAAATGTGAGTCTAGATAACGACCAAACGAAATTCGCTCTCTCAACGACGGCCATATCCAAACCATATGCCCCACCGATTACAAAAACCAAATTTTTGTCACCCGAAACCATCCTCTTATCTATAAAGGAAGCCAGGTCTGGTGTGGACATTTCTTTACCTTTGTCATCAAGAGCGACAACAAAATCCCCTTTGTTTATTTTTTTGAGGATGGCAGCACCTTCTGAAGTCTTATCTTCTGAAGGAATAAGTATCCAAGAAACTGGCGTGTACCTAGATATTCTATCTGAATAGGTTTTTATAGAGTCAGCAAGATTTTGTTCGGTTTTCTTACCAATTGTGATAATAGTTATATTCATATGTTTACTTATATCCAAGATAACACAAAAAATCAAAATTAAGCTATAGCTGTATACACAGAAAAACTCCCGATCAAACCGAGAGTTTCCCTGCTGGGCCATCCTGCTTGATTTAATTAGTTGTTTGGAAAGTTGACGGCCAAGAAACACTCACATTACCGAGCTGATTGGTAGCGTAGATCATATAGTAATACGTAGTATTGGCATTAAGATTAGACAACACTATGTTCTGTGATGGACGAAGAACAGAATCCGTCATGGCACTATTTCCATTTCCAACTGTAACAGAATTTAGATATTCGGTAAGAATAAGTGGACTTGTACTATAGTAAACTGTGCCACTCGCATAAGCACCAGTATCCCACTTTACAGTGACGTTATTTCTACTTGGGTAAATAGTTACATTATGGTATTCCAAAAAATCAACACGACAAAATATTTACCAAACTTTTCCGTGCGGACAATGTAAGAGAAAAGGATACGGATGGAACAGGTTTGGGTCTATATATTGTAAAATTGATTGTGGAAAATTCAGGAGGCAAGATATGGTTCAAATCTTCACGAGAAAATGGTGGTACAACATTTTATGTAACGTTGCCAATTTTAGGGATGAGTAAGGTAACAAATAAAAAATAATTTAATTAAACTAATCTTATGAAAAAACAAATACAAAAAAACAGGCTGTTATGAATAAAAAGACTTTAGCCAAAAAGAGGACAATCCTTGTCATAGAAGACGAGAGACCTTTACTTGAGGTGGTCAATGCGAAACTAGAAAAAAGTGGTTTTGGTGTAATTGCTGCACGTAGCGTCGATCAAGTCTTTAATGCAAACCTTGAGAAAAAAGGACTTGGTATTATCAGCGCTAGTAGCATTATACAAGCTCTTGATTACTTGGAAGATTTGGAACAAATAGATGCAATTTGGCTCGATCACAATCTTCTAGGCAAAGAAAATGGACTCGACCTTGTCAAAAAAATTAAAGCCAATGGTGGTCGTTGGAAAAAAATTCCCATATTCGTAGTCTCCAACAGTGAGGGTGCTAAGACAATTCAATCATATCTCAAGCTTGGAATAAGCAAGTACTACGTCAAAAGCAACTATCGCCTCGACGAGATAATTAATGATATAAAAACAGCGTTTGATTATAAGAAGAAAAATTAACTTAACACTTATCTACTTTTTAAATTTTTGCCGGCGCCCCGACAGTATTGAGATATTTGACCACATCCTTGAAAGTGACACATTGCACATTTGGTCTACCGCATACGTTCTCTGCAAAAGTTTTCATAGCTTCCCAATAAACTCCGTCATTCCATTTTGAAAAATGGTCAGCAATGACGATTGGACTGCGATTCTCATTGTAGTTTGTATCAAAATAATTCATATAAGCAGTCTCTACATCATCGAAATATTTATTCCATAAAGGGGTTCCTTTTACTGCTTTTTCCTGTGCGTTCGACTGACGTGTCCAAATGTTGTAATCCATTGATATAACTGGCCTCTTATCTGTCCCTAAAATAATTAATCCGAGTGGTATATGCCACACTCCATAAGCATCTTTTGATGGCCACGCATCGTTAGCATTGACTCCACTTGAATCGTGAGTAAAACCAGATTCACCTAAGACTTTATAAAGATTATCATCGACGCCAAGATTGGGCGCACGGAAGCCATCAATATTTTGGAGAAATGTTGGCGCATTAATGTGTAACGATGGATTATTTTGTTGCACGTTTGTCATTAAAGAAAAGAAGGAATTAAATTCCTGTTTCCATTTATCGTATGACCAATTAGAACCATTGAAGTGTCCAGCGGTATGCGAACCTATTTCATTTCCCATGGTAAAAGCTTTATTAAATTCTTGCACACGAAGAGCTATGTCGGCAAGTGAATCAGAGAAGCCGATCAACGAAGTCCCACTGGCGGCTTCAGGAGATTTATATAACTGCGAATTTTTACTTGTTAGAAAATAAGCTGCATTGATGAAGTAGGTGAAATGAAGTGGTTTATTCTCATTTTGCATTTTTTGCTCAAAAGCCAAGGTTTCGTCCAACATACTTACATCTTTTGATCCATCAAAAGAGAAAATTACAAATTGGGGTGTAGAGCTAGAAATTTGATACACAGCCTTAGGAGTAGCAAGGGCAGACGCTATGTTAGCAGCGTACATTTCCTGACTTTCTGAAGTCTCATCAGTGTCACCATCAATACTATCTGCAACAGCTGGACGCTTAGTGTTATATAAAAAATATATACCTACAAAAAGTACACTTAATATTAGTGCAAGTGAAGCAATTCCCCATATATTTTGTCGTTTCATGGAGAAAGCATACATTCATTATTCAAAAAAGAAAAGGAATGGTGCGGTAATCTAGACGGGGTGCTGTGGTCTATATTTCACTGGTTTAACCGAAAAGTAATCTCATTTTTATATACATAGTAAGCATCCCGATGACAAAACCCGCAACAAATATAAGCGTGCTGTTAAATTTGGCGCCATCTTTGATGAAATATGTGATACATAGCACGACGACCAAAGCGATAGCCACACCAACAAAGAATACAGTAAGTGTTTTCATATATCAAAAGTCTAACACGGAAAGTTCAATTCCTGTTAGTACCCTTCTATGAGACGCATATATACAGGCGTGAAAAACGTGGGTCACTATCCAAACTTTATTATAACTTTGCTAGAGGATGGAGATTATATGGATAATTTGGGTACACAATTAAACTCAATAAAACAGTTTTTAGTTCTGTAAAATATATATGTATATAAAACTAATAACTACACATACAGGGTATGATTTGGTTTATTGATTACTCTACATACATGCACTTTAATATTTCAGTCATTATATATGCTAATATCTACTTATGAAAGTTAAACGCATGTTCAAGAGGCAATACGTTGTGACGAGTATAATATTGTTAATTGTATTCGCCTCCCTATTTGTATACAACTTAGATCAAAATAAAAAGCGGGATGCTCTTTACACTGAATATATTAGTAAAGCCAGTAATAATCTTGGCGAAGATAATATATCAAGTGCCATTACAAATTTAACAGAAGCAATAGAGATTAAACCAGGAGAACCAAAGGCATATGGCGGCAGAGCATTTGTGTATTTCCTAAATGAGCAAAATGATGAGGCTCTTAAGGACACAGAACAAGTATTATCCTTGTCAAAAGGAGACACGGCGCACATTTATGAGTTGAGGGGGCAAATCTTTCAGGCGAAAGATGACATAAAGTCAGCGGTTGAAGCTTACGGTCTCGCTTATACTGCGTCATCATCTGATAGAGATTATGTCCATAGATATGTTGTAAGCCTTATTACCGATGAGCAGAATGATAAAGCATACAATGTCATAAAAAAGTATTTTATTGATACAGATAAAAATGTCTACTGGGAGGACATCGATATTTGGATGGATATGGGAATTTCCTCAATAGCAACCCATCGATGTTTAGAAGCTGGGGCAAACGCCTGGCATCTTCTAAATAGAACGGAAGACGGCGACGAAAGAAAGGATATGGCGGAAGCTATTCTGAGTACCGCGTTAAACAGCAAAGATTGCATAGATACTGGCGATACAAAGATGACAAGTGTGGAAAGCATGAAGGACGCAGTAGCAAACACAGAATCAAAAATTATGAAATAATCTATGAATAAGGAGCCTATGGATGGTGAAATTAAGAAATTAGAAAAAATTACCAAGGAGACGTTGGATTTGCTCTCGGCATATAAAAAGGCTGGGCTAACATTACCATTTGGATTAAAAGGTAATATTGGCGAATTTTTGGTGGCCGTCGAACTAATGAAAAGATTTCCAAATTCAAAGATAAATTTTAAGGGAGGTGCAAACCCTGCTGTAGATATATTTATTGATGGCAAAAAAATTCAAGTAAAAACAAGTTTTGGGCACGAAATAAAAAGAAAAACCGGAACAGTTAGGCTTGAGATATGTCCTACAGTCAAAAGAAAGGTCTTTAAAAATAAGCTCTGCGATTACTTAATCTTAGTTGTTATATCTTTAGCTCGGGATTATTCATCTATTGAAAACATGAACATATATATTTTTGATGATAAGGACTTCAAGTATTTTAATCCAGCTCTATGCTGGTCAGGAAAGAGTAAGGGTGATTTAACTATAGCAAACATAGTTGAAATCAATGGCATACTCTCGGAGAAACTAAACAAAGAAGTTTCTGTTTATAATACTAGTAAGTACAGAAGTCTGTTTAAGGCAGCCAAAGATAACTGGGGTAAAATATAGACCAAGTTCAATTCCTAATGGCCACGATCCCCAAGTCCCATTTTGGCCGGGTCTTCAAAAACTATTTACTTTTCTGTGTCAATTTTCATATGACCAGTTATCTGATTAAAACACAGGATATGAAATTCTACAAAATAATCAAATAATTATCAGATATGGGTAAATCCATAAAATAGTGTAAAATGAATGAACAAGATTAAATGAAAACCCCAATAACTAAAAAATATATAGACCGTAAGACAAACTATATCATAAATAGCGATACCAACGTTGCCTTAACTGATTTCAAAGATGGGTCTATAGATTTAATGATTACAAGTCCAGGATATTTTGTTGGTAAAAATTATGAAAAAAAAGAATCATTTGCAGAGTATCTTGAATATCACACCCAGACCATAAATTTACTTAAAAACAAAATATCTCCTAACGGATCAATATTTTGGAATGTCGCACAAACCCCTCTCGAGAATGAAATAATTCCATTAGGAGCAATATATTACAAAATATTTAAAGATGCTGGATTTTATTTGAAAAACTGGATTATCTGGCATTTTGAGGGTGGTATCAATACTAAAAACAGGCTCTCTGGTAGATATGAGAATATACTCTGGTTTGTTAAAGACAAAGATAATTTCAAGTTTAATTTGGATGATATTCGAGTACCAGCAAAATGGCAAGGTGACAAAAGAGTCAATCCTAAAGGTAAAAACCCTACTGATGTTTGGGAATTTAAATCCAAAGACTTAAAGGAAGAAGAGTTGAGATTCTTTATAGAAGAAATAAAGAAGGATAATGAAAGGACAAAATCCAATATAAATGATAATTTTCTGTATATAGACAGAGTGGTCAATGTTAGTAATGAGAAGACGCTCCACCCATGTCAGTTTCCTGAAAAATTAATTGAGAGAATCATAAAAGCATCATCAAATAAAGGCGACTTGGTTGTAGATATTTTTCTCGGAAGTGGTACAACCGCAAAAGTCAGCAAAGAACTAAAAAGGAACTTCATTGGCATAGAATGTAGAAAAGATTATTGCATCATATCTCAAGAAAGAGTCGGCGATACTGACAATGGAAAAAAAGAAAATAAAAACAAATAAGCTAATCGGATCTGCAGTCATCGACCTGACTTCATCTAATGAATTTATTAATCCAATGGAAATGGGTTATAAATTTTCTCCAGACTCCCTTTATTGGTTCATCATCAGGTCATCAGAAGTGTTTAAGTTTGAGCCATATATAAATAAGTATTTCAAACATGCATTTAGAATTGCATGGATATACCCTTTTATGTTAGACAGTGATAAACCTGCGAGAGAAATTTACATAATAATTGGCTCTTATTTGGGAAAGGCATATTTTTTTAATAAGAATCCGATAAGAGAAAAACATATATGGAAGGACGTTGAATGGGGAAAGCGAAAAAAGAACTATAACATCTTAGGAAAAGACCCTGGTACAGTGTGGATTAAAACCATAGATGACGGAAAAGCTAAGACAATTGGCCACCAGATGATAAGGCCGAGAGAATTGTTAGAGAGAATAAAGTTGTCATCCATAAAAGATAGTGACCATGCTTTGTTATACATAGGTAATAATATAAAAATACACAATGAAGACGAAATATATCATATATAACAAATCATCTTTAAAGATGAAGGAATTAAAGAGCTGTTCTGTACAACTAGCACTTACTTCCCCACCATATTGGGACCTGAAAGATTATGGGACAAAAAAACAAATTGGTTATAAACAAACATACAGCGACTACCTGAATGATCTGGCTAGAGTTTGGCAAGAGTGTTTCAGAGTACTCAAAATAAATGGTGTTATCATAATAAATATCAATTCAAGGACAGTAAAGGGGCAGTATTATCCAATACATTTAGATTTCTACAGCCAGCTTAAAAAGATTGGCTTCGTCGATTTCAAATTGAGCATATGGCATAAATCAAGCGGTGTCCCGACACGAGATAATAAGCTAACAGATAGATTTGAATATGTGATAATTGCCTCTAAAGGAAAACTGTCTCAGAATTTAGATTATATCTACAATGATTATATCAATGATAAGCTAAGTAATATAAATTCATGGCACATTGTCAAAAAGGCTGGATCCATACTCTCAAAACACCCCCATCCCGCTTTTTTTCCTATAGCTTTTGCCGAAAGAGGCATAATGCTTTTTACAAAGAAGGGCGATTTAGTCCTAGACCCATTTCTCGGGTCTGGATCTACACTTTTCGCAGCTTACAAGACCGACCGAAATTGTATAGGTTATGAAATTAATCCTGTGTATATAAATACAACTATCAACATGAAACCTAATGACTTACAAATAGATGTGATTAACTAAAGATTACTTCCTGATCCATATAATTATTATAAACGGCATCAGTTATTATTCCTTCTTTTCTTAAAAACTCTACATTAAGAGGCTCTAACAAACCTTTTTTATAGAGTCTATCAATTCTAACTTCTAAAGTTATCTTAGGATTATTATTCCTAGATATGTCTTCATACAAAATTCGCTTTGTATCTCTAATGGCATGGTGGAACTTACGATGACAATTCGGACAAATTCCAAATATATTCAGATAGTGATCTGGACCATTGTCTGTTGAAAACGGGATCAGATGATGAAACTCAAGATAAGCATATTTATTTCTCGTCAAAAAAGTCTTTTCTTCACAGGCATCACATTTGATAAGGTTTTCTGGTGGTATTTTAAAATACCGCATATAGTAACTACGCATAGCATCTATCAATTCAGAACTTCTCTTCCTCTGTACACTATTGTAAATACTTACCCTGGTAGAAATATCAGAGAGACTACTCTCATCTACGGATTCATCTATAACTAACTCACCTACCTCAGCTTCTATGTTGCTATATGAGATCGATAGATTATCGACGAACAATTCAGATTGAATCCTTAAGATATTTTCTATAAAGTCTATCTGCCTACCAATACCAACCATAGCAAGAATATTCTTAAATATTTTATAAGAACCCTTAATTTCTTCAGCGTTCAAACTAAAGTCATATCTCTGAATCTTCACGGACATAAGAACATAGACAGCAGTCAACATAACAGCCATTTCTGGACTAATGATATACCTATGCCATTCATATAAAACTTCCCGACTATGCTCAAAGGTTGTACCATTAATTTGTGACATGTAATAATCCCTAAGACTTCTCTCAAAAATCTTGTAATAGACCCCATTTCTTGAGTCTAAATAATTTACAACAACTTGGTAACATTTAACAACAAATTTTATTTTTTCAGCATTGGTGACATCTAATCCGTCCGAGGAAAGAAAGGCAAAAAGATTTGTACCTTTATCATACGGCAAACTACTAATTCCTAATACATATTTTTTAAATTCTTTACCAAAATCTTCTACCTCTATGTCACTTTTACGATTAAAAGAAGTGACCTTCCTTTTAATTTTCTCAATCAAATCTGGAGATAAGGCGCTTTCTGCTAGAAGAGCATCTACATCATCACCATTTCTAAAGCGGGCTATTAAAAATTGATAAATTTCTCTACTGATTGATACTCGCTTCGATAATGATCGAAGCAATGTCAGATAAGGGTGATAATTTATGGAAAACTTTGAGTAGTCGACAGAGTGATCGACATTGTGTTCACCTAAATTAATCTTGGTCTCTGGGCTTTGAGATAGCATTCTTATTTTCTGATGCTCCCAAATTATCAACAATTCATCACTTGTTGATTGTATTATTAATTTACCAAGTCTAGTCATCGTATAAAAACCAGAAAGGTCTGCCTTTTCATTTCCATTTAGAAAGCCATAATAGAAGAATATTTGACGTTCATTTCTAATAACAGCATGGAAATCAGAAAATTGAGTTCTTATGTGGGAGATATCACAACCTTCCTCGTGCATCTTAGAAGTCATTATTTCTTTAATCTCGTTATATATTTTGCCCTGATGAATTAGTCTGAGCATTTCTTCCTTGTAACCACTTTGTCCACCTAAATTCATCACATACATAAAATAAAACTTCTTAGCCTCAATCAAAAAATGTGATTGCTCTCTGTTAGATTCAAAAGTAAGACCGCCTGTACTACAAAATTGTGCTAGTTTTACAAATTGAGATCTGATATCCACCTCATAGAAAAACTTCTCCGCATCCACGCGCACTGCCACATCTAAAGATTCAATAAACGGTCTAATGGTAATTTAAGCAGTCTGTTTGCGTAGTATTTCAGTAGTAATCTTCCTGATTCTTTCTTTGTTTTTTCCCCGATGCGCGCCCAAAAGATTCTTGAGGCGACTCCAATAACCATCCAATGAATTAGTGGTGTT
>CAIVGA010000056.1 GCA_903905325.1 uncultured bacterium | reverse complement strand
CCGTGAAGGCGTTCTTTCCTTCTCGGGTAAAATCACTCGCCCTGCCCTCCAATTTCTAATGCAAAAAATAATACACACTGTGTAACACCGCTCCGACTCCTTGTAGGCATATGGTTTCAGATCTATTTCACCGCCCTTACCGGGCTGCTTTTCACCTTTCCCTCACGGTACTAGTTCACTATCGGTCTAGAAAAATATTTAGACTTGCCGGTTAGTACCGGCAGATTCCCCCAAGCTATTCGTGTCCTGGGGTACTTAAGAATAGAGACAAAGAAGACTTTTTATTTTCGCACAAGGGACTATCACCCTCTAGGGTTGAGCTTTCCAGCTCATTATACTAATAAAAAGTTTTTTGACTTCTCTGCTATAAATAGCACGTCTCTACCTTGCAACCCCCAATCTAAATCGCACCGCGCATATCACCAAGATCTTGCGACCAAAATGAGTACGCTGTACGATTTAGATTGAGTTTAGTCTTCTCCGCTTTCGCTCGCCGCTAC
Source organism: uncultured bacterium (assembly GCA_903905325.1). Classification (GTDB taxonomy): domain Bacteria; phylum Patescibacteriota; class Minisyncoccia; order Phycocordibacterales; family PALSA-1337; genus C7867-002. Next base: position 10,005 of record CAIVGA010000056.1, on the reverse strand, counting down.
TTACGGAATGCATGTTTGTTTTTCTTCCTCCTGGTACTGAAATGTTTTACTTCCCAGGGTACGCTCCTGTACATCGAGTGCACAGATTTTATGAGTTCATCATAAAGGGTTTCCCCATTCGGACATCTTCGGCTCAAAGGTTGCTCGGCACCTCCCCGAAGCGTATCGCCGCCACGCCACGTCCTTCATCGCTTTTTCTAGCCAAGGCATCCACCATACGCCCTTGATTTCCCATTAGGAAATCTAAGAAATACTTGTTACTAATTTGTCATAGTACTGATTGCTTCAGCATGACAAATATCACACCTACATTACTTATTACTAACTTGAATATGAAATTGTAAAAGTTCAGTCGTTCTGGATTCGCGCGCCTCTCGGCGTGGAAATGAAAAAACCGCTTCATTAGCGGCTACATACTACACTCCAATAAAGGGGCGTGGCTATGGCCGCAATATTTGCTGGTTTATCATGATAATCATTCAGTGCGAGTAAGTATACTTATAGCTAGAAATATGTCAAGCACTTTGAGGCATAGCCATTTCTGGGGATAAAATGTTAATAAAAAAGGCGTAGGGTTGGCAGTCCCCTACGACCTATAATTCAACTAGAGAAGTCTGTATCCGCAACTACAAATATAGTTGCTGAACTGCGCCAATCTTCGCATTCATCTCGGTGGCCAATTTGCCTGCAACTTCACCATAATCATCACCAGATGACGCGCCGGTAATTCCACGAAACGAATTGAGAATAATATTACTGATCTTACCATCTTCGGCAACATTGCACGGCTTCTCAATAGCCCCACCATTCACACCGACACCGGTGATCAGAATAGGTATGTCGCCAACAACAGCACGGACTTGTTGTAACTCATTTGGAAATGAAGTGCCAACAACGACACCGCAGTTGCTATTTTTATTCCAATGCTGAGCCACACGATGTGCAACATGAGTAGACATGGGCGCATAACAATTCTTGAACTCGCCCCCGACCATATGTGAGTAACTCACTCCCAACGAACGTAACACTGCCGCCTCTTCTTTTGAAATGCTAACCCGAAGATTTTGAAATTCCCCAGAGCCTTCGTCGGAAGTTCGACACGAGACAAAAACTCCTTTGTCTTTACGAGATAGGAATGGTTGCATCGCCACCATGCCGATGGTTGGATCAACGGTTATCGCATCAACATCCAGCACGTCAAATACTTCACGTGCGTAGTTGATGTTAGCGCAGGCATTTTTCCCAATATTTGCATCGAGAATAATCGGAACATTTGGTGCAACGAAGTGAATCATCCGAACAACTTCGCCGAGTGCATAACGACCCTCCACACCGAACTTTACAAAGCACGATGCGTCAATCAGATATGCTCCAGCGACATTTTTTGTCGGAACAACATTACCCATGCAATAACCGATCAGAGTACGTCCAACGGCCGAATCGCCCGCATTGAGAATTTTGGAAGCTGATTTCAGACATGTTGGAATTTTATCCCAATCTGGATCCAAAACAACACAAACAAAATTCCCCAACGAAAACCGATCCAGCAACAAGTTGCGAAAGTTTCGTAAAGCCATAATATTCTCCTAAGTTAGTTGATGAGAGACAAGCCCTCAAATTATATTCTTAGATTCCCTAAAACATCAAAGAACCCTGTTCAGACTTATACTATTCTTTCACCACCAAAAGTCAACAACATGAATTAGAAAAACCCTCGAGAGAGGGTTTTTCGTGTATCACAGAATTCTATTCCTTCGACTTTATTCCTTATCGAGTACTGTATGAGCTGTCTTCTCGATAATCCTAGCAGCAACATCTTTGCCACCAAGACCAAAGGCTAGACCGAAAGCTAGAGCAGCACCGGCGAATATCGCTGTAAGAATTGGCTGAATCAAACCTACCAATCCTGATGACAATTGCATTAGTGCGGCGAAAATAGCAAAGATCCAAATAGCCCACTTTGTAACACGGCCGAGCAGTTCAGATGATTTGACATGTGCAGCTTTTGCACTAGCAACAACAATCTTCTGCAATGTAGCCGCAAGAACTGCTGCAACCATAAGAATCAAGACGGCAACAATCAAATTTGGAATAAATCCAACAACTGATTGAAGAAAGGCATTAACACTATTAAGACCAAGAAGCTGAAGTGACGACATCAAGAAAGCGATGATTACAAACCACTTAACAAGTGCCCCGACAAAAAGACCGGAATTGAGATTGTAACCTGAACGCTTGACGACCTCTTCCATGCCTGCACCTTTGAGAGCAGCATCTACCTTGAGAGTCCTGAAAAGACTTTCAATGAGCTTCTCGATAAGAGCAGCCAAAACCCAGCCAATGGCGAAGATTATGATGGCAATAATAAAAATTGGCACAAAATTAGCCACTCCAATCCAAAGATTTTTTAGTGTGGCTGTAAACACATCACCCCAACTCGAAATTATATACATATATAGTGCTTTAAATAAGCTATTAATTAACCTTATAATGCTAATATTATACCACGGCTATCTTATCTATAAGAGTGACGTGGGGATAATCCAAAATATCCCTTACTAGACGATCATGAATACCAAGGCGGTATTCAAAATCCTGTGTATCAAAAGCAGAATATGATATTTCCTTGCCAATCTCAGATTCTATAGTTCTTATGATGGATTCTATCTTTGTAAGGTTGAGTTCGTCGCCAACAATGAGTAGATCCACTCGCGAATCCCAGTTTTGTATGAAAACTCCAGCTGCTACAAGAAGCTTAATTCTTCCAGCCGATGAAAATGATCTAGTCAATGAATCGTCAGCTTGAATACTGGCAATAGTAAGAAGATTTTTCAGAGGTTCGAGATATGGAAATTTGTCGTTGAGAATATACGCTATTCCTTTTACTTTTTTTACAACTACACCTTTACCTTTCTTTATCTGAACATCTTTGACGACTTTCCTCTTACGAATAATATCCGCTTTTAAAAGTGTGGCGAGTTCCTTCTTAGTGGCTCCACTAGTAGATTTGCTACGCGTGGCAATTTCTGTGGAAAAAAGTGGAATTCCAGGACTAAACAAAAATAGACGAGTAATTTTGATTTTTGCTTCGCTACCGAACAAAGTTGTAAGGGTTTCCATGAGATGGCTATTGTAGCAAGAAAAAACTCTAGGAGGAAGCGGGGTTGGAAGGAGGTTGTGGAGTGTGTGATAGTGAAGGTGAATGAGTTCATATGCTCGCGGTCGAGATAACACTATCTCTAAATATCGATTTACTACAAATGCGAATGATTCGCATTTACAGAAGATTGTGTTTTCGAGAGTACGGTAGAGGTAGCCACAAACAAATCGGTTACCAAACTAGCACCTCTCCTTGCACCCAGCCTAATTTTATGTAATTATACTGGCACAGCCCATAGACAGAAGGCGCGTCGCAAGACATTAAGACCTTCCTAGAGAAACTCTATAAAGCTGGCAAAAGGTCGAAGTAGATTATCAATCTATCTTATTATTTATGGCACGTACAAAAACACAAAAAAAAGAAATCATAGAAAAGTTGTCTACGCTCATGGATGGAGCCAAATCTTTGGTCTTCGTCAATTTTCATGGACTAAAAGTCAAAGACGCAACAGTCATGCGCAAAGCTTTGAAGAGTGATAGTGTTGGTCTCTTTGTTGCAAAGAAATCTCTCACAACTATTGCACTTGATAGCAAGAAATATACCGGTACAGCACCCGCACTCGTTGGTGAATTTGCATTGGCTTACGGAGTAGACTTAGTCGCCCCAGCACGCAACGTCTTTGAATTCCAGAAGAAGTACAAGGATCAAGTCACGATAGTTGGTGGTGTCTTCGAAGGTAAATACATGACCAAAGAAGAAATGCTTTCTATTGCTACTATTCCTCCGATCAAAACTCTTCAGAGTATGTTCGTCAATGTCATCAATTCTCCTATTCAGGGATTTGTCATGGTATTGGATGGTATTGCAAAAACAAAGACAGCCTAATTATTAAATTATAAAATTTACAATTAACATGGAAAACACAACAGTAGAAATTCCTGCAAAGTTCAAGACTCTCGTCGAATCGATTGAAAAGATGTCAGTACTTGACCTCAATGAGCTCGTCAAACTATTAGAAAAGAAATTTGGTGTGTCAGCACAAGCCGCCGCCGCGGCCCCTGCAGCTGCCGCTGGTGCAGCCGCCGGTGATGAGAAGACAGCCTTCGCTGTACATCTCGCTGCCGCTGGTGAGACAAAGATCGCTGTTATCAAAGTTATCAAGGAAGTTCTTGGTCTCGGTCTCAAAGAAGCTAAGGATCTCGTTGATGCCGCTCCTTCCCTCCTCAAGGATGGTATGAAGAAAGAAGAGGCAGATGCTTTCAAGAAACAGATTGAGGCCGCTGGTGGAAAGGTTGAGTTGAAATAACAAAATAACCGCTTGAGTCGAGTGACCCGAGCGGTTTTTTGTTTGATGAGTAATTTATGCACTATTGATCAAAGTTTTCTAAAACCGACCCTATTTGGTCTACGATTTGGTTCTGATCACTTTGCTTGAGTTTACTGAGAATTAAATGACCTCTCTGCTCTACGCGTTCAATACGGTTTTTTATGTACACATACTTATAGTGTAACTTATTTTTCTTTGCCAAATCTGTCAGTTTATCTATAAGCGTCATTAAATTTTTTGCCCGGATATTTAGTTTGTTTAGTTTTTGTAATATATTTTTAAGCAATTCCAAGCGGTGAATTATTTGCGAGGAAGTGGCTGTGGTTGAGGTGGCTGTGGTTGAGGTGGCTGTAGTCGAACTTGCCACAAAATCTACAGTACCATCTCCATCAAAATCTATTTGTAAAGGGTTTGTCGAAGAAGCAAGTGACACAGGGATATTTCCAATATCAGTTGGCGGCACAATAATTGTTGTCGTCGCCACAGACAAAGGTGACATCGGAATATTTGAATACTCAGCATGACCTATATTCTGATCTCCACGCACACGATCAACTGCCAACGCGAATGAACCAAGTCCACTTCCGTTAACCTTTACTGTATATTTCTGACCAGTATCAGGCAATGATATACGCGAAGTTTGAGCGTCATTATCAGACAATTGAACGAAGTGACTGTCTGGAATTTTCTCTTCATAAGCAGACACAACATCGTCTGTAACATTTGCCGAAACAGAGGCAGGAAGTGGGATAATCCCAGTATGCCTACCTTGTTGATCAGTAATGCCAATATCAGCATCGCCCTCCAAAGTCATTACCAAGCGAACTGGCTCTTTGGAATAATCTGGTTCACCAAAAGAAACAGCTGGACTTACACTTTTTACGAAACTTTCAAGCCCATTATTCGCATTTGAAAAACCCTGAGTAATTATCGACTTTATAACCGCTTGCGTAGAACTAGATTCCAAGATATTCGCGTGAGAAATACTTTCTCCGGCATCTTGCGACTCACGACCAAGATCAAGCGAAATCACTTTAGTTGCACCTGAACTATACGCCGCACTTGGTGCAACGACGGTGCCGTCACCCATTTGAGTCACAGATTCCGAATGAACCAAAACCGATGAGCATGTTTCATTTAAACCAAAGAAGGAAGAACATTTTCTCTCGGAAGAATACTTCAATGCGCGTGGTGTCTCATTATTCCAACCAAGAAGATTCCAACGATTAATAGTCGTGGGCCATGAAAAAGCATCGAGAACAGAGTGAATCGACTCAGCGGCTTTCGTGAGAATAGAATTACCAATTATCGGAAATGAAGTATCCCCATTAGCCAATGCATTTGCAGCAGAATTTTTACGTACACCCAAAGAGTCATCAATAAACGAATTTTGGTCCGTCAAAGTATGAATAACCTGAGCATATGATCCATTATTGATACCAGAAACTGTAGTTGAAGCAAAAATTATCGAAGGAGTTGTAACTTTGGAATAATAAGCAGAAGATGGTAACAAGGAATAAGCGCTGGACATATTTTGTCCTAGTTCACGCGCCACGCTCGCCTTCAATATCAAACCACCCGCGATAGACTGATGATCACCATGAAGAATACTGCTTATCGCTGTCGGCGTACCAATATAAGGTACTGCCACAGAAATAACGGAGTCAATCAAATTAGCTGAGCCTCGTTCGTTTAATACTTTCACCAAATCTTCTGCAACTAGACCTCCATTGCTATGCGCAACCAAAGTGGCTTTACCAGTACGAGAACGCGTAGCAAGATCACGTACTGTATTTATCAAAGACTCTGTAGTCGTAGCTTTTTTCTCAACCCCCGCAACCACCTCGGTTATAGGCTTACGCCAGTCATAACCAAAGGACTTCCACTCATTAATCGAACCAATATGCACCAATCCATCCATGAATTTTTCGAATGAACTATAAACATGGTAGAGATTGAATACATTATCGACTGGTGCACCAGAATAAATAGTTTTGTCTGTACTTGAACCATTTATATCTAAGAATAATGCTCGCACGTCGTTGTTACTATTTGGTGCCCAGAGAGTATTGGTGCTCGTTCCATGACCATACGGACTAGGTTCATCACAATATAGCCAAGTTCCTTCAACCCCTGGAAGAAACAACACACTCGAACAACAAGGTGTGCTCGTCGACTCTTCGAGAGGATCATGATTAAGCCAAGGGATATAATTCACCGAACCAATAATTGTACTTGTTGCTGGACCATCTTTACTTCCCCACCAATTATTGATGGCTTGCACAGGGATGGTTGTAGTATTTTTTATAGCTGCATATTTATTATTTATCAAAGAAGAACTTGATATGATTACCATGGGTATATCTTCTAATGCATTACCAATACCACCGGTGTCATCAAATTCATCTAGTCTTACTTGGAAAATCGGTGCTACAGGTTCAACTACTACACCATAATCATTACCTTTGATATAACTACCAATCACGTTGACATTACTAGTGATACTGTGAATTCCTTGCGATGATCCTGTAATCGTAGAGCTAGAAATAGACCCAAACGAATTTATAAATGATAAACCACTACTCGTAGTGATGCGAGCATATTTTATGGTCGTAGTGCTGTGATCAATCGTAAGACCATACAAACCAGAAATAGAAACTTGATTGGTTGGCTCACCATTCATAATGACTGGGCCATTGGCATAAATATTTGGTTCCCAGCCAAGATCTGGGTCTCCGGTTACCACGGTGCCCGGACCTATAATCAGCGATCGACCATAAGGCACCGATACATCTGCACCGATAAGATAAGGACTACCGCTCGCATTCCATATCGTATCTTGATAAAGAAAGCCATCAGTGATGTGTGTTTCTGCATGAGCACTAGATACACCGAGACCAAGGATCGCCACACACGAAGCTGCTAGACCCACACCAAAAATTATAACCCCTCGTATAAATTGAAATAAGCGACGCGAATTTTTTTTGTTCATAAAATAAAATATTACTAATAATGTAATATCCTATCAATGCACGTTAAAGTTTCCGTGAATTTTTAATGAATTTCGACAAAAAAATAAATCAAGAAACGTAGGAGAAATTATGAATTTTCCATCATTTTACTGCATAATTCTGTGCAGCAAAAGTATACTGTTCAACAAAAATTTTTTTCATGGCAACCAATGAATTTAATTCATAAAACACAAGTATGGCTTCACGATAATCATCCTCATTAACACTACGATATGAAAGTGGGGCAAGTGAATGCGAAAGCAGTATAGCATTTGCCATCAGCCGACTAGTTCTTTTATTACCATCCTCAAAAGGTTGTATGTAGCTTATCCCAATAAGCGCGACGAGTGCTTTGGAATACGCGTTAGGCATCTTATGGACCGCAACAGAAAGAGCCTCAACTGCTTCAGTAATCTGGTGAACATTATCAAGTGGTGTATAAATTGATCCAGTAATACCAACCTGTTTTTGTCGCAAACCCAAACCAACACTCAAACCTTTAACCAAGATAACATGAAGTTCTTCAAGATTTTTTCTTGTAAGGTTTTGAAACGACTGTGCATTCTCGTGAATATAATTGAAAGCGTCTTTATGATTTAAAATCATTTGGGCTTCTTTTTTGCTATGTCCAGGTGCTTCCTTATTCTCCAAAATGAGCTTTTCCGTGTCCAGAAGTGTATACGTATTTCCTTCAATTTTTGATGATTTCCATGATAATTCAATAACTAGCCTTTCTAATTCTTTTTTTTGAATCGTCAGTGGTAAATCTTTTGTTCTTTTGAGATATACATCAGTCGCATTATCTAATATTTGTTGTTCTTGATCGGTAAATATCTCGACTGGCATAGCTGATAATAAATTGAAATTATAGGCCTTTAGACCTTTGCGATTATCTGGATCAATGAAACAATATTTTTTAACATCAACATCAGCAAAAAGTCTGCCTTTGGAGCTTATTTTGTAACTCGTAGATCTTCCCGAACCGGCCAATATCAATATACCTTCACTCACCATTTCAGATAAGTGTCTCTTGACAGTGACTATAGATACAGGTTCATATATCTTGGTTAGTTCGGCATGAATATCAGACGACTGCATATCTCCTTTTTCAAGGAAAATAGTAACAATTTTTTCTCGTATCAATTTCATACAATTATCGTATCATATTGATACGATTAGAGTCAATATATGTTCCCGAACTTGAACATTATTACATTTTTTGAACTAGATAGATAAGCGTAAAAGACACTATTAGAATAACAGTAAATCCAATGAGAAATTTGAAGAAGGTGTTGTCGAACGGGTTAACCATAAAATCTATAAATCAAAACTGAGCTAATATTAGGACTAACTAATACCAAGACTAATGGAACAGATTTGCTGTAAGAATAGCACTGATGTCTGGTGAGTACAACAAACCTCCAACCGCAGTCGTGTCTGTACCATATGTCAATCCTGTAACTTGGAACGCGCCACTAGAACCAAAGGCAGCCGTAGCTTGATATGTGGCTGTAAAGGTCTTTGCTTGTCCTGGAGCAAGGTAGAAATATGAAGCACCATCACCACTATTATCACTATCAGTAAAGTTAACCGATGAAATCGTAAAGCCTGTAGGAGTAGAGGAAGTACCTATAGAAGTATAAACATCCTTGGAAATGTATATAGCATTCTTTCCTGCAACAAGTGGTACAGTGAAAACAAACTGTTGAGTCGTAGTTCCAGTCTGCGTCGTACCAAGTTGACCATATGTCACCGTCGGCATACCAGCTGCTGAGACCAATGATTCTGTAAGTTGTTGAGAGTTACCTGCCAAAGCAATACTATTAGGCACAATATGTACAAAGGAAGCATCTTCAACGTCAATATTTGAAGGATCTGTTAAATCAAGAGTCGTTGTTGCATACATTCCTTCAAATCTGTGACCAGTATCTTGAGCGATTCTAGCAACAATAGAAAGATCGATATATTTGTCAGCAGGTAATTCAGCGGAGAAGTTTGAGAAAGTAACGACAGTATCTTGATAATCACCAGCTACGCCATTGATAGTACCAAGACTACCATTGGCTACAACTGTGTCTCCAACCTTAAGGGCGATGGAGTTAAGCATTTTAGGAATAGTACTATCAGGATTGCCATTACCCCATATACCAAGATTCACTTTCAAAGCCCTGAGTGTGGCGCTCTGATTTTGTGATTTCAAACTATATATACCCAACACAGCACCATCAGATGGAGCAGAAGAAGATATTTCAATAAAACCAATAGGGGGGTTGGCCGGACTCAGTGTTGCAACCAATTGTGCTGCTCCACTTCCCTGGTAAGTAAACGAACGAGCTGGAAGAGCGACTGTAGGCTCTGTATCTGTAACTCCTGTTCCGTCAACTGAACGGATCGTTATGCCAGTAACATTAACTGTTCCTGTAGCACGATCTGATGTTGGGAGGAATGAAATATTAACATAGAGGTACTTTGTCTGGACGGCCTTTACGACGTATCCATTGACTGGAACACTAACACGGTAGTCAGAACCAACTGTGAGCTCAGAGAAGTTACCCTGATTCAAGTTT
>CAIVGA010000055.1 GCA_903905325.1 uncultured bacterium | reverse complement strand
TTATCACCACCTCCTTTTATGAAGAAATGCCAGTCAAAGTTTTTTTGGGATTTTTGAAGTTGGCTGAAAGCGTTGAGTGGAATTGGACTCCAAATATTATTATCAGCCCGTTGGTGAAAACCTGCCACAATCGCATTTTGGGGTATAACCAGCTCGCCTCGATAATTTTCTGTAGTTAATTGCCTATCAAGCGGGGCAGGTAACACCGAGCTTCTTTTTTCACTACCACCTTTTTTAAGCCAAACATTTCTTTGCCATGGAGATGAGTGAAAACTCCATGCAATATTATTACTTTTGTCTGGTCTGTTTGCGAGTGCCACTATTTCTACTATAGGAAGATTAATTAAATAAAACGGATATTCCTTCGGTCCGGCTTTTATAGTTTGTATTATGTCGTATTTCTTTGGGTTAAAGATTTGCCAGAAGTCAGTTCCTATCCATGGATGATAATGAAACCTGTAATCTACTGCTGTGATATGAAATTTGATCAGATTAACTTTGTGATCTTCCATGTATTTCAATCTGTGAATGTCGGTATCGGTATGTTTGTAGTCAGTTCCAAAAAGTGGTGCAATATCGGAATAAAAATAATCTACATCAAAAAGGTCTCGAGGTAGATTGGCCGCCATTTTTTGTAACCACATTTCACTTCCTCCGACGGCGAGCCCTCCAAATTTTATGAAAGCTATTCTAATTTTTTTATATGAAGTGGCCATGGGGTATTAGAGTTTTTTGTTTAAAAGTATTTTGAGGAGGCCTACTATGCCAATTTTATTTATACAACTGACGCGAAATTTACCAGATTTTTTTGCCAGCCTTATATATTCGCCAAAACCCATTGCTTTGTGCCTTATTGTTGGGTAAGTATATAGAAGGAAGTTTGTAGAATATTTTAGGAATTTCGTTGCATCTTTGCTGTCTTTACCGTTAGCATTATTACCATCTGGTGGGAGCAAGTTTTTTCATAAAAATCCATCAAGTTAAAAGCATCATCCTCGGTAATATTTTTGAAACGGCCATCGTTTTTACCATGATCTCTGGTAAACATTGCTCGGTCTTCTATAAGAGCCACAGATTGATCGCCTATAAGATTTGTCAAAAGCGGTCGGTCGCAGTAGACGTCATATATTTCCATGTACTTGCTCATATCTGGAATGTCTTTAAATATCTCGTTTCTATAAACAGCCGAGCTTAACATTATGTGCTTTCCTTCGATTATTTTTTTTATAAATCCTTTTTTGTCTAAAATGATATGAGTATTAATTTCTTTAGTATTTGAATAGATTTTATCTAAACCTGCGTCATCTTTAAACCATCTTGCGAGTGCACAAACAAAAGTGACATTTAAATTTTTTTCTAAAATTTCAACTGCTTTATATAAATACTCTGGATGCAGAGCATCGTCCTCGTGAAGCGAGATTTTATAAGGTGTGTCTGTTTTATAAAAAATACTATTAAATATGTTTCCCATAGCGCCTAAGTTTTTCTGGTTTCGTATGTAAGTAATATCTAGATTCGGAAACTTCGAAATTATCGCAGGATAATTTTCGGAGCTTGCATCATCGAGGATAATAATCTCAAAATCCTTGAGAGTTTGTCTTTGTAAATACATCAAATTTCTTTCCAAAAGTTTGGTTTGATTGTAGCAGGGGATAGTAATAGAAATACGTTTACTCATATATTTTTGGATATATACCTTTGGTAGTTATCGACATTATCAAGTATCCACTTTGGGTATGAACTGTCAATTTTTACGTAAGTAATGTTCTCATTTCTCCCAAACAAATCCTTGCCATTTGCGATATTGTTTTTAATTGCTTCAATTCCTGTAAATTCTTTTTTATCAAATTCTGAATGTGCGAATGATTTGATTTTCTCTGAAATTTGTTCTGGGGTTAAAAGATATGAAAAATGCCAACCTCCAGCCGGGATCGAATTTTTTGGCCTAACCTCTCTAATTTCTTGCGGAATAGAATGGAAACAAGAGATTAGATCCTTGTATAAAACAGCCTTGGAACCAAGCCAATCTGTATTTATAAAACCGTTAATATAGTAGTAATACAAATTTTGCTTAAAGGAAACGGTCTTTGCGCTTTTTGGTGTAAAGTATTCAAGATATTTTTTTATTGTGCTATTTTGACTAAGTTTATATACCAACCTTTTGAAATGTTGATAGGTTTGATAAATAAGACCATTTTGGGCACTTTTTTTAATTAGTATTTTTTTTACCTCTTTAATTTTAGCCGGGTTTGGAATCTCGTCCAAATCTGAGATTAATATGAGATCACTTGCATCGCATTTTGTAAGTCCGCGCATTATTGCATTTCGTTGAAAATTCTCTAGGACCCAACGGTTGGTGTCCTTAAGTTCTGGCATGTCATCGACTATGATGTGAATTATTTTGTGTGAAAAATCAGAAAACTGGTTTTTGTTTCGTTCAAAAACGAGATCCTTGCTTTTACCACTATGAGTTTTGTTGGATTCAACCAAAACAAAAAAATCTACATAATCATTCAAGATATTAAGTCTCATCTTGAGAAGGTCTAGTTCATTGAAAAATGTGAAGCAATCGTATGTTTTCATTAGATTTTTTGTCTAGCTACACAGGCGAACTGTATATATCTAGTATCCCACAAGAAGCCGAATGATAGCACGTTGATGAATGCATATTTCCACCACGTTGAACCGTTTATACCTTTGATTTGCACGATGTCATAGCCGGCATCATTGAACATGCTAATGATGCTTTTGTATGTGAAAAACCTTAGATGCGTCCTATCCATAATACCGTAGTCTTCATATTTCCATTGTCTTTTTAGGAGTAATTTACGGAGAACACTCAAATGTCTAATGTTGGGGATAGAAGCGATGATCACACCGGTTGGTTTAATTTTATTTTTGATTTGTTTCAAGACAGAAAAAGGATCTACCATGTGTTCTAAGACGTCATTGAATATTATGCAATCAAAATATTTGTTTGGTAATTCAGACATTTTTTCCAAGACGTCACCAACTATAACTTTGTCGATATTTTTTTTGGCAGCCATAGCGATGTCTTGATTTACCTCGATACCCCATGTTTCGATTTTTCCTTTAAATTGTGATGAAAAAAGTCCTTCTCCACAACCAACGTCGAGCATTTTTTTGGCATCTTTAGGTACAAAAATTGCCATTTCAGGTCTTGTGTATGTGTAATATTGACTGTTAGCGTTTACATTATTCATTTTAGTTTTTATATTTTAGTATTTCTTTTTGCCAATATTCCATGTAAGCCTGCTCTGTAATATCTGACCGCTCATGCGTATTAGTATTTTGCATTTTGGTGTACTCTTGTTCCAAATATTCTGGCGTCATGTCGGCGATTTTATCCCAAGAGTCTATAAGTAGTATTGGTAGGCCAATGTTCTCGAAATATTCTGTGGCTACGGATCTTGAAACAATCGGTATGGTCTTAAGGTAAATCGCTTCCCATGTTCTATGACAATCAGTGCCACGCCCCCTCGGGGAAGCCAAAAAATAGCTATTCTTAACAACTTCCATATATTTATCTTGATTTGAAGTGGATTGAGTCTGATTAGATATTTTTTTAGCTATAGTGCTTTTTTTCAAATTTTCTTCGGCTAAAATTCTTTCAGAATGACTTCTCGTAGAAAATCCATATCTAATAAGAAACTCTTTTTCTTTCCTAAAATTTATTTGAGTAAAATATTTTAGTTTTCCGGTTTCATTATATCGAAGATTTTGGATACCGATCGGTAATGGTGTAACTTTCTCGTGTTTGAAGCAAAGATTTTGGGCAAACCAATGAATTATTTTTTCATCTATAAATTTGGCATAATTTTCGTCAATATCAGTATCATCGTTGTGAGATATCAATATGTATGAGTTTTTTATCTTAGAGTGCTTGTTTGCAAAAAAAGTTTTTAGAAAATCACTTCTGACAAAGATTATGTCTTTCTCTTGAACATCATTTGGATTTATATCCGAGATGTCATCAAAGTAATGCTGTGCAAGACCACGAAATCCATCTCCTGTTATAAAAGGGTAACTACTCGGCCTATTGAAATTGAATATTCTATTAATATTTCTTCGTAAGCTTGTTTTTATAGTGAAGATGAAGTTCATGTTTTTAGGTATGGCTTTTTGTGGTGCGGAACATTTTTAGCAAATCTTTTCTGGTATTAGTGAAAAAAAGTAATATTAGAGGACTAAGTGAGTATGCTATCAAAGTGGCATAAGCAGGTCCAATAATACCGTATTTAGGAATCCAGATAATATCAAATAAAACATTTACTATCATTGGTATTAGATTTACAAAAAAGGATATTTTTCTATAATTTTCTGCTATTAGATAGTTGGCTATTAATGCTCCCAAGAAAGTACCAATGAGTGACCATGTATATATTTTCAATATAACCACACTACCAACGAAGGCGTCACCGTAAAGAATTTTAATTATAAATGGTGCAAATAATGTTAGCGAAATAGAAATTAGTCCGGCTAGACAGACCAATAGAAGTGATATTTTCTGTAATCTTTTTTGGTAGAGTTCTCGCGATGTAATTTTGGCGTTTATTATTGCGGGGAACAGAGAAGCAATAATTATGTTCGGTATAAAATAGAAAACTTCTGTTACTCTGACAGCGGAATCATATATACCTACTGAATAAGTATTAATCATATTTTTTATCAAAACTTGATCAATTTCTGAATATATTACCGCAAAGACACTTGAGAACATGAGCGGCCACGAATCTCGCATCAAATCAAATGCAATCTTTTTATCAAATATCCAGCTTGTTATTTTTTCGCCTGTATGTTTTTCATAAATAAACCAATAAAATATTGTATATAGGATTGGTTCTAGTAGTAATATCATAGCCAAATAAAGCACACCTTTCCCAGAAAAAATGGCTATTACTTTTAAAGCGTTGAGTATTATAGTTACGATGAAAGCTGTGATTGAAAGATATTTTGATTTGACTCGTGCTTGGAATTCCAGACCAATTATTTGGAATGGATTGAAAATAAAGGTTCCGGAAATAATGATTATCAATATTTTTGATATATCGTTGGAACCACTCGAGGAAATCACGACTACAGATATTAGTATTGCCGTAAAAATTCCAGCTATTATTTTTACTATGAAGGCTGACCCCAATAGCTCTTTCCTTTTCTCTGGGTAGCTTATAAGATCTCTATAAAGAATATTATCTATTCCAAGGCTGGCAAGAAAACTAAAAATTCCTACGAAGCTCAAAGCATAGCTCAATTGTCCATAATTTGTCGGCCCAAGATTTCTGGCTATATATATTGTGGCTAGGAAGGATACACCCATGCTAAGAATTTTGGACGCGAACATCCATCCGGTATTTTGAAAATACTTCTGAAATCCGGCATGTGCCCACTTTTCTTTTATATAGTCAATTGAGAAGATATTCATAAACTGTTTATGTGATTTTCCTTCGTTTTGCTATTCTAGCATAGCACTGTATGGTATAGTACTTGTCATATTAATTATTTATTAGCCAACATACCTTATGTCAATAAAATCCTTAACCCGCAGATTAACCATAGTACTTCTGTTTGCTGTTGTCCTTTTCCCGGTTCTGGTTGCCAATTCTCTCTTTTTTCCATTTATTACTGGAAAAGCATTCTATTTTCGCATTATAGTTGAATTTGCCTTTGCCGGATGGATTCTGTTGGCCTTCCTAGACGCTAAGTATAGACCAAAACTAAATATGCTAACTCTCGGAGTTACAGCATTTGCTGTTGTGGCTTTGGTAGCAGATTTGCTCGGTGTAAATCCACTTCGTAGTATTTGGTCAAACTTTGAACGTATGGAGGGTTGGCTTGTCATCGCGCACCTTTGGATGTTTTTCATGGCTCTCACATATACTTTTGGTCAAGGAGAAGAGGGAAAGAAAATGTGGCATCGTTGGTTTATCGCCTCCATAATAGTTGCAACATGGGTTGCAGGACGCGGAGCTTTGCAATGGGCTGGTAAGATCGCTATGGAGCAAAGCTCGACTCGTCCCGATTCAACACTTGGTAATGCGGCATACTTGGCTGTCTACATGCTGATCCATTCCTTTCTGGCTATATATATGTTTTTATCAGTGCGAGCACGTATGGCTGCTTCAAAAGCAACTCAATGGGTCTATGTAATTTTGGCAATATTTTTTGCTGTGATTTTGTATAGTACAGCTACTCGCGGAGCCATTCTCGGTTTTGGTGGCGGAATACTTTTGACTTTGGCCTTATATACAATTTTTGCTGGTAAAGATGTCGCTGGTAAAAATATAGAAAAGACTAATGTTTTGCGATGGGTTTCTGGTGGATTGATTGCTGCTGTGATTTTGATAGGTTCTGTTATTTGGCTCAATCGCACCAATCCTATTATTGCCAAGAATGAAACCTTGGGTCGTCTAACTTCTATTTCTTTATCAGAGTTCAAGTCAGAAGGTCGTGCCTATATTTGGCCTATGGCTTTGAAAGGTTTTACACAAAGACCGGTTCTTGGTTGGGGTCAGGAAAATTTCAATTATATCTTCAACGCCAATTATAGTCCCGCAATGTATGGTCAAGAACAATGGTTCGACAGAGCACACAGCGTATTCCTTGATTGGTTAGTTGCGTCTGGTTTTATTGGTTTGATCACATATCTTTCACTTTACGTATTGTTCTTATATGTATTATGGAAGTCCAAACTTTCGTTGGCATCCAAATCAGTACTGACTGGTTTGTTGGCCGGATATTTTATTAACAACATATTCGTGTTCGATAACTTGGCGAGTTATGTACCATTCTTCGCGTTGTTAGGATTTGGGGCATTCTTATCTTTGGAATCTGCGGGAGAAAAGGAAGAAGTTGCACCTCTTTTTTCAGTGAAAGAATATTCTGTCGATGCTATAACTTATGTCATTGCTCCAATTATAGTTATCGTATTGGTTTCTGGTGTTTATTTCTTGAATATTATTCCACTTCAAGCCAACACGTCACTCATTGCTGCATTGCAAACATGTCAAGGTGCACAAGGTGTCGTGCCAGATGTTAAAGCATTTGAATCGACATTGGACATTGGAAGTTACATGGCAAACCAGGAGGCTCGTGAGCAAACATTGACTTGCGCCCCAAATATTATCGGAGGTCAATTCCCAAGCACTATTCAAAAAGCTTTCTCTGCTCTTGCGGATAAAGTTATCGCTGACCAAATCGCCGCTACACCAAAAGATGCTCGAATATATACACTTGCTGGGTCATTCTACACTTCGACTAGAGCTTTTGATAAGGCGCTTCCACTTTTAGAAAAGGCTCATACTCTATCACCTGAGAAGCAGAGTATAGATTTCGATTTGGCTTCGACTTACGTCAATATTGGTAAGGTTGATCAAGCTGTAGCACTTCTGAAGCATGCTTATGAATCAGCCCCAGATTATACTCAGGCAAAAATTGCTTATGCTGCAACAATGATTATTTCTGGAAAGGAAGCAGAAGCCCATACATTGTTCGCAGATGATCCAAATGTTTTTGAGAATTCGGTTATTGCTCAGGTTTATTCTTCATTGAAACAAGATACAAAAGCTATCGCAATATACCAAAAATTAGCTTCCAATAATCCAAAGGACGCTAACGCGCGTCTACAACTCGCACAAGCTCAGTATGCAGCAAAGATGATCGGTGATGCCGTTACTACTCTTCAGGGTATTGCTACGGACTTCCCAGATTATGCTGATCAAGCCAACCAGGCTATAAAGCAGTTACAGGCAGAAGCGGCAAAGAAATAATCCACAATTTATTCTTGATAGGTGAGGTCAAATATGATATATTTGTACTGTGAGTACCCTGTGGGCACTCTTCCAATAAATGTCTCGCAAAGTGCCGCCCTCGGCGGCCTTTTGCGTTGTAGGGGACAAAAATAGAATATATATTCCATTTTTGTCCTACTCACGCTATAATAATATCGGATTGTACCAAATGACGGCGACGGTTGTACTCACATTATATTTAGACATATTATTTGGAGCTCGCACCCGTCGCCATCATTGGGCGCAAAAACAATGATCATTCAAGAAAATATCCCACTTTCTGCATACACCACTTTCAAAATCGGCGGACCTGCTCGATTTTTTTGTACTGTCAAAAATGAGGAAGAATTGGTTGAGGCGGTAAAGTTTGCACATGAGAAGGGTATAACCGACGCAACTTCATCAGGCGCGCATTTGCCATTCTTTGTGCTCGGTGGTGGATCAAATCTTCTAGTTTCGGATGATGGTTTTCCTGGACTCATTATCAAAAATGAAATCCGAGGTGTGACCACGGAACTGGATATCGAATCTGTTACTTCTGAAAGTGGCTTCAAATTTGTTTCAGCTGGATCGGGTGAAATTTGGGATGATATCGTGGCATATACTGTCGACCGTGGACTTTTTGGTATAGAAAATTTGTCTGCAATTCCTGGAACAGTTGGTGCTACTCCTGTGCAAAATATTGGTGCATATGGAGCTGAAGCATCTCACACAATATCTTCAGTGCGCGCTCTTGATACAAAAGATTTTGACCCAGCTATGCCAAAATTTGTTGAGCTTTCAAATACTGAATGTAAATTTGGGTATCGTGACAGTATTTTCAAACATGAACCTGGTCGTTATATTATTTCTCGTGTCACATTTAAATTGTCCAAGAAAGGCGATGTTACAATGAATTACAAAGACACACGTGATTATTTTAATGACAAGAAAATTCTAAAGCCATCCATCGCGGAAATGCGTCGAGCAATAGTCGAAATTCGCACAAGCAAATTGCCAGATTGGTCAAAATTGGGAACTGCCGGGTCATTCTTCAAAAATCCATATGTCTCTGCTGTGAAATTTGCAGAGTTGAAAGCCAAGTATCCTACTTTGCCAGGCTTTCCAGAGCCAGACGGACGTGTAAAGATTTCGCTTGGTTGGATTTTTGATAAAGCCTGCAATGCCCGCGGCCTCATGATCGGTAATGCTGGAACTTATGAAAAACAAGCTCTCGTTCTAGTTGCTAAGCCTGGAGCAAAAGCCGTAGACGTAAAAGCTGTGGCAGATGAACTCATTACTCGAGTCAAAGAAAAAACTGGGATTGTTATAGAGCCGGAGGTGGAATGGGTGGGGTAAATATGCTAGAGTGCTCTTACTATGTCATTTTTAAAGGGTTTTTTCAGCACAACTCACACCAAGAGCATCAAGGAATTTCAACCTTTGGTGGCCAAGATTAACGGCTTTGAAGATTCAATCAAGGCTCTTTCTGACGACCAATTAAAGGCCAAGACCACCGAATTCCAAGCAAAATTGAAAGGTGCAAAAAATCTTGACGAAGAAAAGGCTATTCTCGCAGATATTCTTCCAGAAGCATTCGCTGTTGTTCGTGAAGTTTCTCGACGAACTCTTGGTCAGAGACATTTTGATGTGCAACTTATTGGTGGAATGATTTTGAATAGTGGAGCAATCGCTGAGATGCGTACTGGTGAAGGAAAGACTTTGGTAGCCACATTGCCAGCTTATCTCAATGCCTTAACAGGAAAGGGTGTGCATATTGTTACTGTGAACGATTATCTTTCACGTCGTGATGCTGTTTGGATGGGACAAATCTACAACGCCCTCGGACTAAGTGTTGCCGTTATCAATCATGAATCAAGTTTACTATACGATCCGGCACACAAGGCCGCACCGGAAACAAAAACTGCACCAGAATCAGCCACCAAACCAGCTGACGCAAAAACCAGCGAAAAAGTTGATGCACTAGATAAAGAGCGCGATGAACTCGGTTCTTTCAAAGTTGTTCATGAATTCCTCCGACCATGCTCTCGTCGTGAAGCTTACGCTGCTGATATTACTTATGGTACCAACAACGAATTCGGCTTTGATTATCTCCGTGACAATCTAGAATATAGTGCCGACAAATTACGTCAGCGTGAATTTAATTACGCAATCGTTGACGAGATAGACTCCATCTTGATTGATGAAGCTCGTACGCCACTTATTATTTCTGCACCAACTCGCGATGCCGAAGCTATTTATAGACAATTTGCTTCACTCACGTCTGGTTACGTAGAAGATGTTGATTATACAAAAGACGAAAAGCGAAAAGCTGTCACTTTGCTAGACCCTGGTATTGTCAAAGCTGAAAAAATGCTCGGTGTAGAAAATATTTACACTGACAAAGGAATTAAATTTGTGCATCACCTCGAAACCGCTGTTCGTGCCAAAGCCTTGTTCCATAAAGACAAGGAATACGTAGTGAAGAACAATGAGATTGTTATCGTGGATGAATTTACCGGACGCATGCAACCTGGCCGTCGTTGGTCAGAAGGTTTGCACCAAGCCATTGAAGCCAAAGAAGGTGTAAGTATTCAACAAGAATCTCGCACATATGCCTCTATCACTTTCCAGAATTTTTTCCGTATGTATCCAAAGTTATCTGGTATGACTGGTACAGCTGCAACTTCTAGTGAAGAATTTTACAAAGTTTATGGACTCGAAGTTGCCATCGTTCCAACCAACAAACCTACAGTTCGTAAGGATCGTAATGATCAAATTTTCCAAACAGAAATTGGCAAATTCAAAGCCATTGCTCGTGAGGTCAAGACTTTGCATGACGCTGGTCAACCAGTTCTAATTGGTACAGTTTCTATTGAAAAGAATGAGCTTTTGTCACAGTTTTTGAAAGCTCAAGGAATTCCTCATGAAATGTTGAATGCCAAGAATCACGAACGTGAAGGTGAGATTGTGGCTCAGGCTGGCCGTAAAGGTGCCGTAACTATTGCTACAAACATGGCTGGTCGTGGAGTTGATATCAAGCTAGGTGGTATTCCAGCTACTCCAGAACTTTCTGATGAGGTCAAAAAACTTGGTGGCCTATTTGTTCTAGGAACTGAACGCCATGAAGCTCGTCGTATCGACAATCAGCTTCGAGGTCGTTCGGGTCGTCAGGGAGATCCTGGTGCTACACAATTTTTCGTTTCTCTGGAAGATACTTTGATGCGTGTTTTTGCATCTGATATGTTGAAAGGAATGATGGGTAAGCTTGGTGTCGCTGAAGATCAGCCAATTGAGCACAAACTTATTTCGAGGTCGCTCGAAACTGCTCAAGAAAAAATCGAAGGTTTCAACTTTGACTCTCGTAAACATGTTCTCGAATTTGACGACATCATAAACTCACAACGTACGAGTGTGTACGCACGTCGCCGTAAGCTTTTGCTTGGTTCTATTGATGATGTTGAGAAGGAATTGAATGAGGTGATAGGAAATGGTGTTGGTGGATTTGATGCACCCGCAGCGGCAACTGGAATGATTTCTACAAAAATACCGGAATTTAGCAGTGAAGCATTAGCTCATGATCTTGTCTCAAAGAAGATTTCTGAATTCGGTCGCGAAGCTTTCTTGAATGCAGCTCGCATTGTACTTTTGCAAACGATAGATATGTATTGGGTTGAGCATTTGGAAGTTATGGATCACACTCGTTCTTCAGTAAGTTTGCGTGCATATGGTCAGCGCGATCCACTTGTTGAGTATAAGAGGGAAGGCCTTCGTCTTTTCCGTGAAATGCAAGGTGCTATGCGTGAGCAAGTATTAAAACTTTTACCACATATCGTGCCAGTTATGGCTGCCGGTAATACTGGTGTGGTAAATGCGGCTGGCGTAAAAGATGCTGAGCTCAAAGAGATTCATGATAATGCGCAGATAATTGGTGCTGGAGATGGATCTAATGGTGGCTCAAATTCCGGTGGCGCGGGCTCAAAATCTGGCGCTGCAAAAGTCGAAGAAGTTGGTCGCAACGATTTGTGTCCGTGTGGAAGTGGAAAAAAGTATAAGAAGTGTCATGGAGTTGGAAAATAGAGAAAATTTATTTGTTTACGGCACATTAAAGGATAAGAAAATCCAAAAACAAATTTGTGGTCGTTCAATTAATATGGCACCAGATATTTTACCTGGTTATAAAATATCTGAAATTATAATAGACAATGAAGTATTCCCACTTATTATTCAGGATAATGATGGAGAAGTTACTGGGGGAGTTATGCAAGTAGCCAAGTCAGAGCTCGAAAGAATTGATGAATATGAAACAGTGGCATATGTCAGGATTGCAGTTAAATTAAGAAGCGGGATATCTGCATGGGTCTACGTTAAAGCATAAACTACCTACCCTTGTTTTTGTTAGCGATAATTACAAGAGCTGCTGCAATAAAAAGAAGTGCACCTAATATATAAAATTCTAGCATAAAGTTAGTGATGTTTTTCGTAATCTTTTTTTCTTCGTGCGATCATCGTTGGTAAAGTCATAAGGACAATACAGAGAGCAATGATTGCTAGTATTAGGTATGCAATAAGTATGTCGGTCATAGTATTTTTTAGATTATTTTGATAAATATACACTTAATCCAATAAATATTCCGGTAAGCGCGGTACCAAGAAGGGTTGGTAAAATATAGAAATTATTAAGGATCGACGGTAATACAATTGATGCAACACAGACGACTCCTAGATTGCCACAGATTTCTGCAACTCTATCAGTTTGATGGTATGTAATTCGAGTAAATCTATATAACATACTTCATAAGTTTATACTAAAAAAGTCTACGGTCAATATTGAAATATTTTGTACACATGTTCTAATGACAAAAACCCAACACCTCCTTGCTATTACTGCAAATTTCCATATAATCATCCCATGGCTCTCATCGACGAAATAAAGTTTCATGCAAAAGCTGGGAACGGCGGTATTGGAGTTGTAAGGTGGCGCCATGAAAAGGGGCGTGAATTTGCTGGTGCTGCTGGCGGTAACGGTGGTCATGGAGGTGATATTTATGTTCGTGCAGTTCGCGATATTGATATTCTTGCTCGTTACAAAACAACAAAGATTTTTTCTTCAGCCAATGGTGATGATGGTCAGAACCAGAGTAAACAAGGCAAGTCTGGTGACGATCTTTATATAGATTTACCAATCGGTTCTATTATTAGAAATGAGACAACTAGCCGTGTCGTAGAACTTCTTGAGGAAGGTCAAGTTTCTAA
This sequence comes from uncultured bacterium, assembly GCA_903905325.1. Taxonomy (GTDB): domain Bacteria; phylum Patescibacteriota; class Minisyncoccia; order Phycocordibacterales; family PALSA-1337; genus C7867-002. The sequence continues at coordinate 48,693 of CAIVGA010000055.1, read as the reverse complement.
AATTCTTCATGGTGGAAAGGGTGGTCTGGGTAATGAACACTTCAAGGCTTCGACCAATGTTCGTCCAGAGCAGTCAACCAATGGTTTTCAAGGTGAGGAGGCAGACTTCGTCGTAGAACTTAACATTATCGCTGACGCTGGATTTATCGGACTTCCAAATGCTGGTAAGTCTAGCCTTCTCAATGCACTTACAAATGCGCATGCCAAAGTTGCTAGCTACGCCTTTACGACTCTTGATCCGAACCTCGGTGCTTTGCGTGGAGGATATATTCTCGCGGATATTCCAGGACTCATCGAAGGTGCCGCCGAAGGTCGTGGTCTTGGTCACAAATTCCTCCGTCACGTTAAGAGAACCAAAATGCTCATTCATCTAGTCTCACTTGAGAACGAGGCTATAGTTGCCACTTACAAAACTGTTCGTGAAGAACTCAAGAAGTTTGGTGATGGACTCGATGAAAAACCTGAAGTTATTATTTTGACGAAGACGGATGCAGTTGATGCAAAAGCTGTTACTGCTGCAAAAAAGAAGTTAGCAAAATATAATAAAGATATTTTGACGGTGTCTGTACTCGACGACGCGTCGATCAAGAAACTTGGTGAAGAATTGGCAAAGAGGTTGGCGAAGTAAAGTGCGAAAATTTTACGCAAGTTTTTCTAATAGAATTTTCTTAACAACCTCTGGGTTTGCAGAGCCTTTTGTTGCTTTCATAGCTTGACCAATAAGGAATTGGAGGGAAGCAGCTTTGCCGGCTTTGTACTCAGCGACAACCGAAGCGTTATCGGCAATTATTTTTTCTATAATAGGAGCAATGTCAGCGGTGTTGGATTTCTGCAAGAGGCCAGCTTTTTCGGCTATAGCTTTTGCGGAAATATTTTTTACCGTATCGCTACCACTCTTTTCTAATGTTTCTTTCACGAGTAAAGCTAAAGTATCCTTCGCGCCACGTGAAGAAATTTCTCCAGCAGCAATCATGGAAATAAGTTCGGCGAATGAAGCTGGTGAAGGTGCAGATTTAATATTAAATAGGGAAGTTGTGTCGTCAGCGCCGCCACTCACATCTTTTGATTTATTAACCTTAAGTAGCCCAAGATAATCTGTCAGCAAATAATTGGTTGCAAGCTTCGCTTTCTTGGTCTCACCAGCAAATCCGGCGACGATAGATTCAAAATACTTATCCAAGTCAACAGATTCCACGAATACAGCTATTTCTTTATCAGTCATACCATAATCTTTCTTATATCTATCACGTTTGATCCAAGGTAATTCTGGCAGTTCTGCACGCAGTTTTTCTAAGCCAAATTCTGTAATTTCTGACAATTTCATCTTTGGAATATCAGGATCAGGGAAGTAACGGTAATCATGAGAACTTTCTTTGCTTCGCTGAGAGTAAGTTTCTTGTTTTGATTCATTCCAACCACGAGTTTCCTGAACAATTTTTTCGATGGTGCCGTCGTTTTTTATACTTTCCAAGCTTTCGCCATCCGCAATTTTACGCTCAATATTTTCTAGAATTTCTGTCTGACGTTCAATTTCAAAAGCAATAGCACGCTCTACAGTACGGAATGAATTGAGGTTTTTTACTTCAGTTTTTGTGCCAAATTTGCCGAGTGCAGTATTCTTTGGAGTTGCTACAGAAATGTTGGCTTCAACACGCATTTCGCCTTTTTCCATATTAGCTTCACCAGCACCGAGATATCGAAGTAAAAGTTGTAACTCCTTGGCAAATTTCACTGCTGTAGCCGCGTCATGAATAACAGGTTTCGTGACAAGTTCCATCAAAGGCACACCTGCACGATTGAAATTAACAAGACTCTTGTCTCCGGTGTCATGTGTAGACTGGGCTGTATCTTCTTCGAGGTGAATACGCTCGATCGCGACACCACCAATATCACCGCCAGAAACGAGAGGGAATTTGTACTGACTGATCTGATAACCTTTTGGAATATCTGGATAAAAATAATTCTTACGATCCCATTCTGTAAAATCGGCGAGAGTTCCGCCGACAGCTACACCCATTTTAAGAACATGCTTGATGGCGCCTCTGTTCAAAACCGGAAGTGTACCAGGGTGACCCATACAAACCGGACAAATATTTACATTTGGCTTTTCTTCATCGGGATCATTCTTGCAGGAACAAAACATCTTGGAAGCAGTCGCAAGCTCGGCGTGGATTTCTAAGCCGATAGTAGGGATGTATTTGGGCTCACCGTTGGCAGTGTTTTTGGCTGTATTCGGTTTGTCATTCATAGAGGATATGTTAACATATTTATGTCGTTTATTAAGTATATAGTTTTTAAATCATATGCCAGAGATTGAATCATCGCCTAAGGTTACAAAAGAAGAAGCATTAAATACTGTGCGCGCCGCTTTACAAGAAGTGACTGGTATGGGGGCTAATGATTATGAAATTCCAGCTCTCAATCAACTAATTTCAGATTTAGAAGAAGGTGTCGGAGATCCTGCGGTTATTGCTCAAAAAGCTAGAGATATACAATTTGGTAAGCAGGATTATCACTAAACTCAGGTCAATTTCCTCATTGACTTTCACCTTACAATTTGCTATCCTTTCGTCGTGTAAGTTTCTCGTCCTTACCGTTATCTTAACGTACGAGAGTTCCGCTAACGCGTTATCTTTCGTAGGTTCTCCTAGTTTTAGTGAGATTCGTAGAAAGCAGATCGTCGGGGTGCGGGTATAAAACAAATGTCGAAAAGACTTTTCGTAGGCTCTATCGCATGGGGCACAACTAGCGACTCTTTGAAGAAACACTTCGAAACAGTTGGTGCAGTTGAGGAAGCAAATGTCCTTATGGACAAGATGACTGGCCGCTCACGTGGTTTCGGTTTCGTCACAATGAGTGATGATGCTGCAGCTAGCGATGCAGTTGCCAAGCTCAACGGTAGTGAACTCGATGGCCGCAAGATTGTGGTCTCTGAGGCTCGCCCAAAGACTGAGCGCGAATAATATTCCGCTTCGTTCGTGAGAACAGATTCGTCTGTTAACAAAAGCTCTGCAGTCGCAAGACTGTGGGGCTTTTGCTTTGCGCGGATTCGCGAGACTTCCGCGCGGCCTTGCCGCCTGCTATACTGTCATCATGTCAGACAATAAAAAAATTCACGTCGCGCATCAGCATTTACCAAATCCGTTTTCTCGCAGCGATATTCATGAGGGGCAAATAGCAGAGCACCTCGGTCGTATTAACCACGAATTTCATGAAGGTTTTGAATTTATAAAAAAATATCCAAAGTCCGTGACAATTTTTGGTTCATCAATGTTGCCGGTTGATAGTGAACCATATAAAAAAGCTCTAGAGCTTGGCGCACGTATTGCTAAGGATTTGAATTACGCCGTTGTTACTGGGGGTGGTCCAGGTATTATGGAAGCAGCCAACCGTGGCGCCTTTGATGTAAAAGGAAAGTCAGTCGGGCTTAACATTAGTTTGCCACACGAACATGAAGCCAATAAATTTCTCACGGATCATATAAAGTTTTCGTACTTCTTTTCTAGAAAAACTTTGATGGTGTTCGCTGCTGAAGCTTATGTATTTTTCCCAGGAGGATTTGGTACCTTCGATGAATTATTCGGAGTTCTTACTCTTATCCAAACTGGTAAAATTCCTCGAGTTCCAATAGTACTCTTTGATTCTAGTTTCTGGGATCCAGTTATGGCTACACTTACGGTTGTCATGCAAGATAAGTTCAAAACGATAGATGATAATGATCTCAAGTTAATGGAAGTTACAGATTCTATTGATGAAGCTATGAGTGTTATTTCAAAAGCTCCAGTCTCAGAATGGTGGAGGATAATTAGTTAATGAAATTTTCTATACAAGCAAAAGTACCTGGCAAGCTTGCACGTGCTGGCACCATAGAGACTGCTCACGGAATCATAGAGACTCCGGCTTTTATTCCTGTGGCCACAAAAGCAACAATCAAGTCACTCACTCCAGAAATGGTACGAGATCAAGTTGACCCTGAAGCTTTGCTCGCTAATACTTACCATCTATATCTTCAACCTGGTGTTGAGGTTTTGAAGCGTGCAGGAGGCCTAGGAAAATTTATGAACTGGTCTGGTCCAACTTATACAGATTCTGGAGGTTTCCAAGCTTTCTCACTCGGTGCAGCTTTTGGAACTGGAATAAGTAAATTGGCGAATGATAAGAGCGAACAAGAATTTTCGGTGCATACTAGCGCGCTCGCCAAAGTTGATGATGATGGTGTAACTTTCAAATCTGTCATCGACGGTACCACTCATCGTTTTACTCCAGAAATTTCGATGGATATTCAGCGTGATATTGGCGCAGATATTATTTTTGCTTTTGATGAATGTGCTGCTCCGAATGCCAATTATGAGTATCAGAAGAAAGCTATGAATAGAACACATGAATGGGCTCTAAGATGTTTGGTTGAGCATAGAAAGAATCAGACGGCGGCTCTTGCAAGTGATTCGTCATACGTTAAAGGTCAGGCGCTCTTGGGTATTGTTCAAGGTGGTCGCCACGAAGATTTACGCAGAGAAAGTGCACGAACTATCGGTACGATGAAAATTAAAAGTGAAGACGGAACTGGTGACATTGAATTCGACGGCTTTGGAATTGGTGGCTCATTTGACAAAGGTGATGTAGCCACAGCGGTTAAATGGATCAATGAAGAGTTGCCAGAAAATAAGCCAAGACATCTTCTTGGTATTGGTGAGCCACTGGATTTAATTATGGCGATTGAAAATGGTGTTGATACTTTTGATTGTGTAGCACCAACACGTATTGCTAGAAATGGTGCGGCGTATATTAGTGGTGGCCGTCTCAATCTCATGAATGCAGAATTTATAAATGATTTTGGTCCGCTAGATCCTGGTTGCACTTGTTATACTTGTAAAAATTATTCTCGGGCTTATATCGCACATTTGTTTCGTGCAAAGGAAATGTTGGCCGCAACGCTTCTTTCTGTGCACAATCTTTTTTATGTTGTGAATTTGGTGAAGCAATTACGTCAAGCAATTATTGAAGGGAAGTTTGAGGAGGTGAAGGAGAGGTTGTTGAAGCAATATGGCGCAAGTAAAGTCTTAGGAGAAAAAAGCAAATAAAAAATCACACAGCTTTCACGGAAACTGGTGATTTGGTTGGTAATTTTTCTATATCAAAATACTTGTTTCGGACAGATTTACAGCATCTTCAAAAATCCTTTGTGTCCTTCGCCGTGCTCGAGCTGATGCTCATGAAATAAGTGCCAGCGTTTTTGGTTACTTACGTAGACAACAAGGCGTGGCACTAACGCTCCGCTTGGTTGATTTGCAACCGTGAGTCGAAGGAAGTTTGGCGATGTTTGGCTGATTTCAATGCTGGCAACAGTGAATATTTGAATCATTGCACCACCGACTTTGTTTTCAGGCACAAAGAGGAACTTTCCCCCGATGATCTGATTGATATCCTCAGTTAATTGTGCTTCGCGAAGCCTTCTCATGATTTCAGATTGTGCCACTAACGTCAGTCTTACTTCTTCAATCTCGAGTTCCGTCATCTTCATATTAGTTCCTCTGAGTTATTGGTTGCGGAAGTTTCTATTCTAAACTCACCCTACAGTTTTTGTAAGTCGTTGTCAATCTGAATTAAAATTCTTCATTCTATATCTCCTTCACCTTATAATCCGCTGGAGCTCTTTCGAGCCACCATTCTAGTTGTTCGAGTGAAAGCAGGCCTTCTTGGGCGCCTATGAACTGTGCTACTGACATGGGGTTGATAGGAGCCCATATGAGTGCTTCGAGGTGGGATTTGCCCATAGCGAGCGCAGAAACGAAGGTAGAGGACCATGCGTCGCCACATCCGGTACGTTCGAAGGCTTCCTTTGGATCTGGATACATTGGTACATGGTAATAATGCTCACCATCATACAAATATGCACCTTGAATACTATCGGTGATGGCAACCAACTTTGGTCCATACTCATGAATCTTTTTCAAAAGTATTTTTACGTCGCGAGTTTTTGCATGCAAAATTCTTTGAGCCTCTTCGACATTGACGATGAAAAGTTCTGTGCGTTCATATATTCTTTTTAATTCCTCAATACCTAGACTCATTTGAAAAGTTCCAGGTTGGAAGGCTAGCTTAACCTTCGGATGAGCTACAAGGTAGTCAGCAATGTCTTGGTGATATGAACGTGTGTTGGAAGCCATTGATGTCAGGTAAATCCATTTTGGCGGATCGATATGTGGAAGCACGTAATCATATTCAATGTGATTCACGAGAATTGTACGGTCTTCATCATACCAAAGAACAAAATGATAATTTGTCGGCTTGTCTTTATTTACCTTTATTAGGGAAGTGTCCACATTGTTCTTGCGAAGTTCCACAATGCAATCTTTTCCATTTTGATCATCGCCAACATTTGAAATAAGGCCAACATTGAGACCGAGTCGTGCACCAGATACAGCAGCATTGGCGGCATTACCGACAGCTTTGATAACTTTTACATATTCAAAAGGAACTTTGTCACCAAAAGGTAAACAAATTTCACAAGCATTGGTATCTAATTTGCAATGTAGGTTCGCATCGCGCAAACGTATGAAAGCATCTGTGACAGTGTCACCGATCGCGAGTATGTCAATCTGTTTGCGTAACATGGGGATATTATAGCACTTTGCATCGTTTTGGCATTTGTGTATACTTGTAGTGTATCCAGACGAAGAGGGATCCGAAAGGTGTTTGTGCCTTAGGAGCCCTTTTCATTTATACTGATAAGCTGTGCGGTTTTCTCGACGTCTCTCGATAAGTTGTTCTTCTGCAAAACAATGAGGTCGCAAATACAAAAAAGTATAAGTCTGCCATATATTTTAAGCCATTTTTTTGTAACACAAAATTTTCTGCGACCTCAATGATTTAGGAAGAGATGATCCGTCACCTTAGGTGTATTGTTGCCATAATCAAATTTCTTACTCTGCCACCTATTTATACCATTGGCGACAATACTCGTCATGCTATAATAATTCCATGACACTCCGCGAAACTATTGCTGACGCTCGTGCCAAGAATACCGCCATTGGTCATTTTAATATTTCTACGCTAGATGGAATCTGGGCTGTTGTAGATGCTGCACGTGAACTCAAGGTTCCAGTAATAATTGGCGTATCCGAAGGTGAGCGAGATTATGTCGGTGTGCGTGAAGTTGCAGCTATTGTCAAAACAATTCGAGAGGAGCGAGCCAAAGATGGTCAAAACGCGCTAGGAATTTTCCTCAACGCCGACCATACTTATTCTTTTGATCGAGTGAAAGAAGCTATAGACGCTGGATTTGATTCGGTTATTTTTGATGGCGCGCAGTTGTCGCTTGAAGAAAATATAAAAATTACACGTCAATGTGTAGATTACGCACGCAAGTCTGGAAGAGATATTATTGTCGAAGGTGAGCTTGGCTTCATCGGAACTTCATCAAAGATTCTTGATGCTATTCCAGAAGGTGCCGCTGTTGGCGAAGCTATGCTCACAAAACCTGATGTTGCCATTCGTTTTGTGCGAGAGACTGGCGTGGATTTGCTCGCTCCGGCTGTTGGCAATATTCACGGAGTTGTCCGTGGTGGTGATCCAGCTCTCAATATAAAGCGAGTAAAAGAAATTTCTGAAGCAACTGATACTCCACTAGTTCTTCATGGTGCCTCTGGTAACACTGCCGATGATATTCGTAACACAGTAAAGTCTGGTGTAGTGATTGTTCATGTAAATACAGAACTTCGTATCGCATATCGTACTGGTCTTATGAAATCTTTATCAGAAAATCCGGACGAAGTGGCACCTTACAAGTTTTTGCGACCCGCCAAGCTTGCTATGCAGAAAGTTGTTGAAGAAAAGTTGCACATTATAACAGGTATTTAAAAATGGCCAAATCAGTTTTTATAACTAGAAAGTTACCAGAACTTGCAACGACAATTCTACGTAATCAAGGTTACGAAGTTGACGTTAACCAGTTTGATCGACCGATGACAAAAGCCGAATTGATCGCCACTTTGAAAGCCAAGCCTTATGACGCTGTTCTCTCACTTCTCACCGACAAAATCGATGCGGAAGTTTTTTCTGTGGCGCCAAGCGTGAAAATTTTTGCTAACTACACTATCGGCTATGACAATTTTGATGTTGTTGAAGGTAAGAAACGTGGAGTCTATTTATCCAATGCACCAGGTGGTGGAGCTGATCATGTCGCCGAACATACTTTCGCTCTCATACTCGCTATGACTCGTAGAATAGTTGAAGGTGATAGATATATTTGTTCTGGACAATATGTTGGTTGGGATCCGATGCTTTTGCCAGGAATAAAATTGGCAGGGAAGACACTCGGCTTGATCGGCGCTGGTCGTATTGGTACAGAAGTGGCGCGTATTGCTTCAAAAGGATTTGGTATGCGTGTGGCCTATCATGACATGGCTCGCAATCAGAAAATTGAAAGTCTACATAATGCAACTTTTTGGCCGACTGTTGAAGAAGTTTTGAAACAGGCCGATGTTGTTTCTTTACATGTTCCTTTGACACCAGAAACTACTCATTTGATAAATGAAGCTCGTCTCAAAATGATGAAACCTACGGCATACCTCGTAAATACTTCACGTGGGCCTGTTATCGACGAGGTAGCCTTAGTTGAAGCTTTGAAGGCTGGTGTTATCACAGGTGCTGGTCTTGATGTTTTTGAAAATGAACCAAAACTCGCAGCTGGTCTTGCTGAACTTCCAAACGTTGTTCTGACCCCACATATTGCTTCTGCTTCTATCGACGCTCGCAATGATATGGCGCAGATTGCCGCTAGGAATATTATAGATGTTCTAGAAGGGGGGAAGCCGAGGAATGGGGTGTGGTAAGACTTGCCTTTTTAGCTCGTATATGAGAAGATATGCCCCATGTTAACTTTATCTGTTACAGCACGAGAACGCGTCGGAAAGCTTGATTCTGTTCGCGCAGAAGGCCTACTTCCTGCGGTTTTTTATGGTCCAAAGGAGGCAAGTACCAACGCTTCAGTTTCTTTGATTGATTTCAAGAAAGTCTGGAAAAAGGCCGGTGAATCTTCGGTTATTATTCTCAAAGATGCAAAGGGAAATGAGCACGAAGCTCTTATTCACGACGTCGCTATACATCCACTTTCTGGCGAACCTTTACACGTAGATTTTTATGTAATTGAAAAGGGTAAAAAGGTTGAAGTTAGTGTTCCAATTATTTTTGCTGGTGTTTCTCCTGCGGTTAAGGATCTCGGTGGTATTCTCGTTAAGGTTCATCGTGAACTAAAGATCGAAGCTGCTCCTCGTGATCTTCCACATGAAGTCACTGTTGATATTTCAAAGCTCGCTACGCTCACGGATGTTATCAAGGTAAAGGATATCATTTTGACTGCTGGTGTTACTCTCAAGACAAACCCAGAAGACGTTGTCGCATCTATCGCTGAAGCAAAGGAGGAAGTTGAAGAAGCACCAGTCGCTATCGATATGGCTTCTATAGAAGTTGAGGCAAAGGGTAAGGAAGTCAAAGAAGGTGAAGAAGGCTCTGCTGATGCAGGCAAAGGTGCTGCCACTCCAAAAGGTGATGCAAAGGGTGGTGACAAGAAAGACTCTGGAGGTAAGAAATAAAAACATTTTACGTGATATAATTCGTGTATGCGATTTAGGTCAATTTTTGTATGTATTTTGCTTGGTATAGCCATTTTTTTTGCTACACCTATTACTCATGCTCAAACCTTGACTGACACCCAAAAAGCCCAGCTTCAAGCGGAACTACGACAGGTTGAAGCTGATGAAGCTGTAGCCCAACAACAACTCACTGATGCTCAATCACAAAGTGCCTCGATTAGTCGAGACATTTCTGTTTTGACCGCTCGTATAAAGACGGCTCAACTTAACATAAAAGCCAAGAATCTTCTTATTCAAACACTTGGGAATGATATCGGAGCCAAACAGCAACATATTACTGATTTACAGGCTCATATAGATAGTGGAAAGCAATCTTTGGCAGATATTTTGAGGAAAATGAGAGAGATCGATTCGAATTCCGTAGAGCAAATACTTTTGTCTCAGACAAGTGTTTCTGGAGTTTTTGAAGACTTGGACACCTTCCAGTCGATACAAAATAGTTTGCAAGATACTTTTGACCAACTTCAGGCCGATCAAGCTTCGACAACGGTTGAAAAAGATGCTTTAGACACGAGGAGAAATACGGAGATTGATGCGAGATATGCAATTCAACAACAGCAAAACCAAATCACTGCGGATCAAAAGCAAAAACAGCAGCTTCTCTCTATAAGTAAAGGAAATGAAAAAGCATATACGAGTTTGCTTGCACAAAAACAGTCTCGCGCCGCGCAGATCAGAGCGGCCTTGTTTCCTCTAGCTGGTGGAGGGCAACAAATCCAATTCGGCGACGCTTATAGGTATGCCTTGGAAGCTCAAAAAAAGACAGGTGTTAGACCGGCTTTTCTTCTTGCTATTTTGACTAACGAATCTGCACTTGGTGCAAATGTTGGAAACTGCTATCTAACTAATCAACAGACTGGAGATGGGGTATTTGCATCGACTGGTCTGCCATCTTCTTCGGTGATGAAACCAGGTCGTGATGTTCAGCCTTTTCTACAAATTACTCAAACACTTGGATTAGATCCAACACGAACAGTAGTGTCGTGTCAGCAAGTATCAGTGGGTGGTTGGGGAGGAGCTATGGGGCCAGCACAGTTTATTCCTTCTACTTGGATGCTCATGAAGGATGACATCGCATCGCTTTTGGGAATTTCTACTATGCCAAATCCTTGGAATCCAGAGCATGCCTTCATGGCGTCAGCATTATATTTGAGCAATCTAGGTGCTGGTAATGGTGGGTATACAGCAGAACGCAATGCAGCTTGTAAATATTTTTCTGGAAGTAGTTGTAGTAAATCAAGAGCTATTGCTGGATATGGTAATCAGGCCATAGCAAAAGCAGCATCAATCCAAGCTCTTCAGATTGATCCTTTGAGTGGATTGTAAATAGTCAAAATTAGCTAAATCGTCAAAATAACTGGTATAACCATAGGTCTTTTGGCAGTCTTCTGTAGAAGATACTTGCTAACCGCATCTGTAATATTTTCTTTGATAAAATCGATGTTTATAGGCGTCATACCAGCTGATGACTTTGTGACTGTATCTTTTATTAGTATGCGCACTTCGTGTAAAAGTTCTTGTGATTCGCGAAGATAAACGAAACCACGTGAAATAATATCAGGAGATTTTTTGAGTTTACCTGTTGCACCATCGATGATTCCAAAAACGATAAAAATACCATCTTGAGCGAGCATTTGACGATCACGGATAACGACTTCCTGTGCATCACCGACGGAGAATCCATCAACGAATATAAGTCCAGATGGTGCATGTTCTTTTCTAATAGAAATTGTTTTACCAGTCGGATCAATTTCTACGAGAGATCCATTGTTTGGAACAACGACATTTTCTTTTGGCACACCGAGTGAGTGGGCAAGTTCTGCGTGTTGACGCAACATGAAGTGGTTTCCATGCACAGGCATGAAGAAACGATATTTGATATGCTCATGAATCCATTTGAGCTCATCGCGATTTCCGTGACCAGAAGCGTGAATGTCGGAGTCGAGGTAAGTTATAACTTTAGCCTCTGAACGATACAAATTGTCTTTGAGCTTCATTACTGCCAAGTAATTGACTGGAATAATAGAAGAGGAAAGAATAATAGTGTCTGTGGGTTTCAAACGCACGAATTTGTGAGATTTGTTGGCGATACGCATAAGCGCAGCGAACTCTTCACCTTGAGATCCTGTGACGAGCATGACGATTCTATCTGGTGGATAATTTTCTATCTCTTCAACAGGAATGATACATTTTGTATCTGTAAGTCCGAGTTGTCTAACAATCTCGATGTTGGTCTTCATACTACGACCTTCGATCGCGATTTTTTTATTATATTTCTCGGCGATCTTGATGATATTGATTATTCGTTCAACCTGAGAAGCAAAAGTACCAATAATGATACGACCTGTTGTACCTTTAATAACTTTTTCTATATTGTCTGTGACAGTATTTTCTGAAAGAGAGAAACCGTGCTTTTCGATACTGGTTGAGTCCATTGTCAAAAGAAGAGTATCTTTTCCAATAAAGCGAGAATATTGTTTTTCCTCCTCGGCTGTCGGAACTCCATTTACGTTATCAACGCGCACATCTTCGATAAAGACAATATCTCCAATACCAGTGTGGATAATGAGACCCATTGAATCTGGAATTGTGTGAGAAATAGGAAATGTCTCGACTTTGAGAGTCGGACTTATAACGATATTTTCATTACCAGTAATAACTTTCATGTCTATTGGTGGTAAGCCAGGGAATTCGGTCTGGCGTTTTTGTATAAGAATTCCACCAAACTGACGAGTATAAAGAGGTGGGTTGCCGATACGTGGCATGATATAAGGAATACCACCGATGTGGTCAAGGTGACCATGAGTTATGAATACTGCGCGAATCTTATCAATACGCTCTTCGAGATATTTTGTGTTTGGCAAAATATAATCGACGCCAGGAGTCCCTTCTTCTTTGAATTGGAAACCGATGTCAACAATAATGATGTCGTTCTTATATTCAATAGCGGTCATGTTGCGACCGACTTCTTCTACTCCGCCAAGTGGGATAATACGAATAGCTCCATCGGCAAGCGGTGGAATTATGTCGTCAGCTTTCTTGGTAGAGCCAGCATGAGGGCCAGGTCTTTTCCCGGGGCGTGAAGCCTTACGCATAATGTTCATACGTGCACCCGCGATGTGTTTGGCGGGTTTGGAAGGCATGTTTGCAGGTCTGCCTGTGTGTATTGGAGCATGAACGGGTGTATGTGAGGGTGTGCGCATAGGTGAATGGGTATTTGATGAAGTTGGAATATGTTGGTTGTGGTTGTTATGATGGCCGTGATTTCCTAGCCCTTTTTTGTCTCCAAAGATTCGACGTGCTCCTTTACCAAGCACAATACGGTGACCATTTGGTGTATTTGAAGCTACCGAAGTGGCAGGTCGTGCAGTATTCGATGTTGGTGACGTCGACGGTGCTGGTGAAGTTGAGGATCCATCCATGCGTAATATTCGCGTTTGTACTGGTCTTACGAATTTACGATGTGGGAAGTTGATTCCGTTATTTATCGGTTTATTGTTATTCTGTGGTTTCTGGTTATCCATACAATTATATTTATTTTTTCTTTTTTAATTATTTATTATTTACAAATATTTTCCAAACTCTCTCTGTTTCTATGTACCAATTTGTTAATGAATCCCATCTATCTGCCGGCGTACTTATAGAATTGAGCTCTGTACCTTTTAATGATTTTGGTACCGCATAAATGAAATATGGTGAATATAAGAAGATTGCTGGAATATCATTTTGAATAGCTTGTTCAAATTGTGTATAAGAAGCGTTTCGTACCAACTCATCATTCGTTGTTCGTATGGTATTTAGGAGACTATCAACTTTACTATTGGTATACATCGCAACATTTAATCCTGGAGAATTTCTTTGTGATGAATGCCAGAAAGCATACAAATCTCGATCCTTACCAATTTGTTCACCGAACAGTAGTGCATCATAAGATCTTGTGCGTATGACATTTTGGTACAAATCTCCAGATTCGAATACTTTAACCGTGACTTGTGCACCGAGATCTGACCATGATTTTTCTATAAGATCAGAAGTTTGTTTTAAATCAGGAGTATCTGAAGTATATAGTTCAAAAGCAAGAGTAGTAGAGGCGTTTTTCCCAGATTTCTTTGCATATATACCATTAGATCCTTTTTTCCAGCCATTTTTTTCTAACAATGCTTGTGCTCCGGCTATGTCGGCAGAATTTTGTCCTGATGCCACATTTGAATTTGATGGAAGTGGACTATGAATAGGAATTCCATAACCATTGAGTACAGTTTTTACCAGAACGCTTCTATCTATAGACATATCCAGTGCTTGACGAACAATTTTGTCACCGAGCACAGCGTTGCGATTTTGGTTGAAAAAGACACCAAATATTCTTGGTAATGGTGCAGAAACTATAGTGTAAGATTGAGCAGAATCCGTTGCCAATTTTGCAGCCGGCGCCGTAGAAAGAGAGGGAAGACTGTCTATGTTTCCACTATCTAATGCAGACAGAGCGTTCTCTTCATTTGTAAAAAAATTGAAGGTGATTGTTTTTATGTATGGGTGCGTAAAGTAATATCCATTCCACGAATCAAAAGAATATTTCGTTGGTATGCCACCAGAATCTCGGCTTAGTGAACCAGTTTTGTAAGGACCAGATCCGATGGGTTGTATATTGAATTCACTAAATATAAATTGGTCTGTCGTCACATTGTTCCAGATATGCTTTGGAATGATGCCGAGTGTTGTATTTGAAAGAAATGGACTATAAGGTTGTTTCAAAAGGAATTGGATTTCATAAGGTGAAATAACTTTCACTGTTATTTGTGACCAATCAGCACGATGTGGGCTTTTTATACCTGGATCTTGGACTTTTTGTACTGTGAACGCAACATCATCTGCGGTAAGTGTTGTATTGTCTTGAAAACGAACATTATCACGCAATATAAAATCATAAGTCAGACCATCAGATGAAACTGTGTATGATTTTGCAATATCTGGTAGTAATGCGCCATTGTTGTATTTCATTAATCCTGAATACACGATAGCGGATATATCGTTATCAACATCAGTGACAGCAATAACTGGGTTTATTGTTCTTGGTAATCCGATTAGACCTTCGCGAAGTTCACCGCCGTGCGCAGGTATTTCAACGAGGAAGTGATTGTTAATATTTGTAACCATGCCGATCGTCGATATAAGAGCGGCTATGATAAGAATACCAAAAATAAACTTTTCTGTTGAAGAAAATTTATGAATATATCCTAATATAACTTTACCGCGCTTGAAGCGGAACTCACGAGTATTGTCGGCCACGTAATTTATATAGACTTAAATAAGATTGAGTAAAGCTGATAAGGCAAAAAGTACGGCGATTATGACAGTTGCTATAAAAAGTCCTTTCTCGAGACCACGGCGTGTGTGGAAAGCAGAACTCATATTATCGTTTCCGCCGAATGCGCCACCAACCTGAGCTCCAGTTTGCTGGATCAGGATGAGGACGACCATACAGACAGACAGAATAATCTGGATATAAGGGAGAAAGTGCTTCATGTAGGTTTGTATACTAGCATGATGGGTGTTTGGGTGCAAGTTTACAACAGTTTGTACGACTGTTGTTTTCTTATTTTGGTTCGTGGGCTAATGTTCAATCGAAGATATGGACAAAAAAATTTTTCTTGCGATTATGTAGGGACACTACTTCTCAAATCATTGAGGTCGCAGAACTTTTGGCAACCCATTTTTATGGCTTAAAATATAGAGACAATTTTTACTTTTTGATGTTTGCGACCTCAATGTTTTGGGAGTATGTATGCCACCAGAGAAGTAAATTAAAATAAAGATTTCAAACCGCACATGATACCAATTTCGTCTTTCTGCACCAAACGGTGACTACTCAATAGTATTAAGTGTTATAATACAACCCGCTTTCTATTCTCCATATTTATGCTAAGACGCTTTATTCTAATAATCATAATTCTCACGCTGATCGTAGCCGGCTTATATTTTGGCATCAGATCTTTGGTGAATACCAAGAGACAAAATGAGCAGGTATCACAAACTATATCTGAACAACTAGCGACTTCCTCAGCTAACTCAGCTAATAATGGTGGTCAGAATGAATTAGAAAATCTTATTCCAACTTCGACCACCACAGTTCCAACTTCATGGGGAAGTCACAATTTTGGCCAACCCTCCACTCAATTTAATATTTCTTATCCCCCTAACTTGATAGTTAGTAATAATTCTGACGCAAGTTCCACGATTATCGTTTTAGCTTTTCCTAAAGAAAACTATTTTCATTGGCCACTCCAAGATGACGTTCGCATAACGATTACCGTAAGTTCTTCTTGTGCAGATCCGATGGTTCCCCAAAACCCATCGACCGCCACAACAACGTTCTCTTCAAATGGATATTCTTTTACAGCCATCCATGGTAATGATGTTGCAGCTGGCAATCTGTATCACGAAATCTTGTACACCACGGAAGTTAATAACCAATGCTACTCATTTAGTTTCTTTGACCATGGTTCGAATGGTGCAGGATTATATGTAGACGATCCGGTACTTATACAGAAGTACGATTCTCAGCACTCCGCTGATTATTCTCAAGCCGTCTCTGTCTTCGATTCAATCGTGACAAGTTTCAAATCCGTGTTATAATGCCTTCATTAACATACATAAATTTATATGAATAAATCATCTAAAATTGTCACAGGTATTCTTATTGTAGTTGCTATAGTGGTTATTATTATAATTGTCATGTCTGGCCGTTCATCAGTTACAACATCTGATATGACAGTTGTTGGTGATACAGGAGCAACATCTACTACTCCGGTCGCTGTTTCCGAAACAACCAAAGTCTCTAACTCACTTTCTGAATATCACAATGCTGAACTCGGTTTTGCTTTGAAATATCCTAGTGATTGGGAAAAAGAAGAAGGAAATGCTGGCGTAACATTCATAGTCCCGGTTGATCCAGCACAAACATCGACAGTTGCTACACTTCAGGTATCTGTGCAAGTTTTGAGTGGTGAATGTGCCTTTCCTCCTGTTACGACTATCAAAGATCGCAGTACTGTCAAATTTGGAAGTAATTCGCTCAATATGATTTCTATGTCTAACACCGTACAAGGACGAGCTTATTTCAATCGCATGTACTCACTTCAACAGGGTGACGTATGTTACATGTTCTCGCTCGCATCTATTGCCCTCAACCCAACAACAAAAGGTCTCACTGGTTCCAACGTTACTGTAGCTCAGAATAATAATAAAGCTATAAATTCTGCTACCGATAGTGCTTTTACTGACATGGTCAAATCGTTTACATTCGTTGCAAGTGCTCAAGGACAAGATGAAACATCGGTTTCTCCAAGCAAGTAATTAATAAATTAATTAATATAAATAATATGTTTACCATTCTTATCATAGTCGTCATCGTATTGGTTCTCTGGGCTGTATTTGCTTACAACCGTCTTGTCACGATGAAGAACCGCGCACAGGAAGCATGGGCAGATATCGATGTTCAACTCAAGCGTCGTTATGATCTCATCCCAAACCTTGTAAATACAGTAAAGGGTTATGCTACTCACGAAACAGAGGCTTTCGAAAGTGTTACTCGGGCTCGTGCGGCTGCTATGGGTGCTGGCAATTTGACAGATAAGGGTCAAGCCGAAGCCACTTTGGCAGGTGCCTTGAAATCAGTATTTGCTATCGCCGAAGCCTATCCAGACCTCAAAGCCAACCAGAACTTCCTTGCACTTCAGACTGAGCTCACCGATACAGAAGACAAGATTCAAGCCGCTCGTCGTTTCTACAATGGTAATGTTCGTGATCTCAACACATCTATCCAAGTATTTCCGGGAAATATTATTGCAAGCAGTTTCCATTTTTCTGCAATGGAATTCTTCCAGCTTGACGCTGCTGATGCTGCCGCAAAAAATCCAGTTGAAGTGAAGTTTTAACTGAGCGCGCGAGGCGCCTTATATGTCTACCCTCTATACTCAACAAGGTAAAAATGTTCGCCGAACATGGTTTCTTATGGCCATGTTTTTGGTCATAGTCGTGGCTGTTGGATATTTCATTAGTTACTATTATGGGAATCCGCTTATTCTTGTGATCGCTGTGATTTTTGCTTTGGTAATGAATGTTGCTAGCTATTGGTATTCTGACAAAATTTCTCTTTCTATGGCGCATGCTGTACCAGCTGATCGTGATGCAAGCCCAACACAGGCGGAGCTTTTTCGCGTGGTGGAAAATTTATCTATCACCGCTGGTTTGCCGATGCCGAGACTTTATATCATCAATGATCCAGCACCAAACGCTTTTGCTACAGGTCGTGACAAAAATCATGCGGCAGTGGCCGTGACGAGTGGACTTCTAGGTATGATGGACAAAAACGAGCTTTCTGGAGTTTTGGCTCACGAGCTTTCTCATATCGGCAATCGCGATACACTTTTGCAGACAGTTGTTGTTGTACTGGTTGGATTTATTGCTATCATGGCTAACATTTTTACTCGTAGTATGTGGCTCGGTGGTGGCAGAGGTCGTGGAAGAGGAAATAATAATGGGGAAGGCGAAGCTGGTGCCATTATCGCTGTAGTCGGAATTATTTTTGTAATTTTGTCACCTATCATCGCTCAATTGATCCAGCTCGCCATTTCTCGTAAGCGTGAATTTCTCGCAGATACAGACGGTGCACTACTTACGCGTTATCCAGAAGGTTTGGCTTCTGCTCTGGAGAAAATTTCTGCTTATGGACGCCCAATGGCCACCGCCAATAATGCCACAGCACATCTTTACATTTCAAACCCATTCGGTGCCGGAGCCGTGAAGGGAATTGCTAAACTTTTCATGACACATCCTCCAACAGAAGAAAGAATTGCGATTTTGAGAGGGATGGGTGAGAACCGTGTAGGTGCTATTAAATAACATGGACCAAAATGTTGAAAATATCGATAATAGTTCGTGGAAGTATATTTGGCGACACGGGGCGCTTCTCATAATAATTATATTTGCAGTAGCAATTTTTGCTGCAATTCTATTTCCTAAAATTATTCACTTTATATTTTTTGCATTGGTTATAGGTATAACCTTTGGATATTCGGCGGTTTATAATAAAATGAAGAAGGAGTTTTTTAAGCAATTTGGCGCTTCTATCGGTTTTACCTTTACAGATAGTATTGATGTTGATTCAGTTCAGGGAAAATTATTCAGCATTGGTCGTGACCGATCAATCTCAGATGTTTTGACTGGTATGTATCAAAATATTCATGTGCGTATTTTTTGCTATCAATTTATTATTGGTAGTGGTAAAAGTTCCCAAACCATAAACAACACAGTATTTGAGGCAACTTTTGATAGTTCAATGCCAGACCTATTGGTGAGTTCCGAATCCCAGATCCAGTTTCTAGACGATTGCTTCAATGATGAAGATGTTTTGAAGTTGGAGGGTGATTTTAATAAGTATTTTAAAGTTAGAGCTCCTAAAGGTTTTGAAGTTGAGGCTTACCAGATTCTATCACCAGATGTTATGGTTGATTTGATTGATAAAGCTCGCAATTTGAATTTTGAATTTAATAATAATAGACTTTATATATACGTACCGAAAGTTGTTTCTACAAAATCTGATATGCAGTCAATGTTTAATTTGGTGGAATATATCGATAGTATTTTGAAACACAATATTTCTGAGGTGCATGTGTAGACGATTTCTGTTAATCTACTGAAGTCGAGTCTTGAGTTGAAATTGTGCGCTGAATGAAGTTTAAGGAGGGTTCGCATAGCGGTCTAGTGCGCCACCTTGGAAAGGTGGTAAGGGGGAAACCTCTTCAAGAGTTCAAATCTCTTACCCTCCGCCAACAGTTTTTAGTATCGGATGACTCGATTACCCTTATTCTTAGCCAAAACTACAACACGCGAAAAAAGTGATGGGTGAGGGATTCGAATACTAGTCGCTACCCAAAGCGCTGTATGTAAGCTACTATTACAATATAATTATTAAAAATATATTCTATGCAACCCGAATCACAAACTAATCTTATCGACAAAAAACGTTCTCTTGGAGTAATGCTGGCTGGTTGGATTCTTATCCTTTATCCTGCATATGTACTTATATATCCTATTGTCGCTTCCATCTTAATCTCTATTTTTAATCCTACATTAGTTGAAAGAATAATGAATGAGAGAGGTCCAGCTGGAGGAGCCATGCTTTTACAAGCCACTGGCGCCTCTCCCGTTGCTGTTATTGCTATTCAGATAGCGACACTCTTGTCTGTCCTCATTCCTATCTGCAGTCTTATTGGTGGCGTCCTAATCCTGAGATTGAAAAACAGCGCTAGAAAATTTACTATAACGGTGTTTTTACTAGACATTATCTTAAGAGTCTTTCTTCTGATCATGGCTTTCAATAATATATATCTTAAGCAACTAGTGATGAAAGATACTTCAAGTATCATCTTCTTTTTCACAATCATCATTTTTGAGATTATCCTTATATGGTTTCTTCTTCGTTCCAAGACCAGAGCAGAGTTCCTAAAGAATTGAGAACTGCAGAACCTCTGGTTAGTAAATTTGTTATAATCAATCTATATGAAGATGGGAATTTGGGGAGATAGTATTACGTACGGAGGCCCAAGCGAAGGTTGGGTTGGTCTTTTACGCAAATTCTTAGCATCTACTGAAGTTGAGGTATATAATCGAGGAATTTGCGGTGATACCTCAAAAGATATATTGAAGAGGTTTGGTGTTGAGTCCGGTGCTATTAATCCTAAAACAATAATTTTTGCGGTGGGGGTGAATGATTCTAAATATCCACATGGAAGTAAAGCTAATAAAGTAGCTCTTGTTAGTTTCGAGGAGAATATGGATAAGTTGGTAGAGTTGGCTATCACAAGAGCAAAACGAGTAATTATCATTGGTCTAACTGAAGTAGATGAAATGATAACGAGTAAATTTGATAGCAAGTTTTTGAATAATGAAATCTATAAGTATGACGATTTGCTTAGAGGACTTGCATCAAAACGAGGTCTAGAATTTGTTCAAATGCGAGGATGTTTAGATTTAACTAAAGATCTGGAAGATGGTATTCATCCCAACAATGATGGTTATACAAAGATGTTTGAATTAATATCAGGATTATTTAAATAGGTTCACCTTAGTTTCATGTGGTCAGCAAATTGTTTCTGTTTTGATATACTAAAGTAGCCCATTTTCCCAAAATCCCCCTAGTAGCCAGCTTTGCCCTTAGTATGCTACCATTATGGGGTTATTAACAATTAACATAAAAATAATAATTTTATGGCACCAGCAAAAGCAAACTCCGCATTTATGAAGCCTATGAACATCAGCCCAGAATTGGCTGCAGTTGTAGGCAAGGGTCCTATGCCACGTTCAGAGGTCGTTAAGGCTCTCTGGGTTTATATCAAGAAAGCAAACCTCCAAGATCCAAAGAACAAGCGTAACATCAACGCCGACGCAAATCTCAAGAAAGTCTTCGCAGGAAAGGCAGTTGTAAATATGTTTGAAATGACAAAGCTTGTTTCAGCACACCTCTCATAATTGCAAATTTTATCTAAACAAAGAACACTTTTTCTTAAAGCGAGAAAAGGTGTTTTTTGTTACACTTATATTGTGAAGTACCGGATTTTTACTACATCAGCAAAAGCCTGGGATGGTATGCTCTCTGCCATCAAGGGTTCCCAAAAAAGCATATATATGGAGATGTATTTTTTCCATGATGATACTCATGGTTATGATTTTCTGACAGAACTTGAAGCGAGCTCTCGAAGGGGAATAAAGGTTATAGTAATTCTAGACATGATCGGTAGTTATGATTTGAGTAAGGGTGCAATTGCGCGTCTTAAGGATGCTGGAGTTGAAGTGCTTTTCTATAGTTTCTTTTTACGCCGTATGCATCGTAAAATCCTTATAGTTGATGAAGAAGTTGCTTTCATAGGTGGAGTAAATATCAAGTCCACATTTCATTCATGGAAAGATTTGCAGGTGCGCGTTACTGGAAAAGTCGTGCGCTCTATAATGCGCTCATATGCACGTATTTATCGTGAATGTGGCGGTAAGGACGTGATCCTGAGGAATTCTACTAGAAAAAATCCAAGTAAAGCCCCTCTCGCTACTCGTGCCAAACTTTGGTTCGTCGAAAAGGGAATTGGTCGTAGGCAATTTCAGCTAAGAAAATACTATAAAGATCGTATAGATAGTGCAAGAAGATCTATTACTTTTGTTACACCGTATCTTTTTCCACCACGTTGGCTCATAGCAAGTCTTCACAAGGCGATACTGCGAGGTGTCGCAGTTGAAATTCTTCTTCCGAATGACACAGATCATGTTCATGCCAACTGGCTCAATCAGTCTTATGTGCCTTTTTTCACTGGACTTGGTGCAAAGTGTTATTATTCTCACGGTGAAATGAATCACGCCAAAGCACTTTTGATTGATGAGAAAGAGGGAATGATAGGTTCGCCAAATTTAGATCTAATTTCTTTTGATTGGAATATTGAAGCCGGCGTTTTTTTCAAGGAACCCGATATGGTTCAGGATTTGGCAATAATTATTACCAGATGGAAGCGGGACTCCACTTTGTTTACTAGTGGTGATAGAAAATTTCGTTGGTATGATATTGTCCTTGCCTTTCTTCTTCGATTATTTGGATTTTTGCCGTTGTGGTAAAGATTTGCGTATTAATCACCGCGAAAATTTGGCAAAGAAAAAGGGGCCGCTGGTGTGGCAACCCCTGGTTTATGATTGTAGTTTCTTAGTTTTCATGCATCAACATTTGTGGAACCTGGCCGATTGTTGGAATGAAACTTGAAATCTGGTCAACGTATAGATGTTCATACTTAACAACAAACGCTGACGAGATTTCGACCGATATGGCGTGATGTTCCCATTCTTTTTGCACGTTCAGAATTCCATAATCATCGCCAAGCATTCCGAATTTACCTACCGGAATCTTTGATTTGTGAGCTGCAATCCAGCAATTTAGCAATGGTGTAGGAAGAGGGAATTGGTTGGACATTAGCCGTGTGCGTACATCAGACGGCATGAGTTCTCTCGCTGTACTACCAATGCTACAGAGAATGATCATGAAACTGCCTTGTTGCCGCGAAGCCAATCGAATCGCTTGTGCAGTTGGATCCCAGAATTTGTACAGTTTGTACCATTCTTTCTCGTCTATCCCTTTGTCGTTGATCATCTTTGCTTGGCTACCATTGATTTTCATCAAGTAGTCCCAAACAACTGCACTTGGACGACCGAATTCGTTCGGCTTTGAAAGAAACGACAAGGTACGAGCACGTATTCCGCGGTAGAATCGGCAAACGTCCTTACGTTCGTCGCCAACTTTTTCCGCTTTCCTGTGCCACACTTTTTTCCATGTGGCTCGCAAGTCGTCGGCTATCACTTGTTGTTTCGTCATGTAGCGCGACTGGATTATTGCTCTTGGATTAGGAACCAAGACAGCATCTGTACCAATGGTCAGTGGCCATTTCGCTTTGACTCCATTTCTCGATTCGGTCGCATCACGAAAACGTCTGATATTGGACATTGTTAAGTCCAAATCTAAGTCGATCTGATTTTTCTGGTCTCTCAACCATGGTAACCAGCGCTCGAGTTGCTCTTCAAGACTTAGCATTTCATTTTCGATTGTCATTATTATCTCCTTTGGTCAATTGCCAATTAATTGTTTAGATCATTTTTCAAATTAGTTTCAAACAAACTCTTCTCAAATTATATCATAAATAAATCAAATATGCTAGTATAATAGAATCATGTCACGTGCTATATATGTTTTACTTTTTATAATAATTGGCATCGGTGGAATTATTTATTTGTCACATGCATTAATCTCTAGTGGAGCATTTCCTTCACTCGGTGAATTTATAGCCTCGTCGACTCCTGCCATTGCTTCATCAACTCCTATAACATCATCTTCAACTACAGATTTCGCCTCTTCTACCACTGTTTTGGCCGTTTCTACTACTACAACAGCTATTTCTACCACCACAAACGCTGCCACCACCTCTCCACTTCGGATTATTTCTATAAAAACCGCCAACACAACAATAAAAGCATATGCTGCTGATGATCAGACCACCCAAGAGAAAGGTTTAGGTGATAGGGAATCACTACCAATGAATGAAGGAATGCTTTTTGTTTTTTCAACATCACAAATTTATAAATTTTGGATGAAAGATATGCTTTTTTCTCTCGATATGATTTGGATTGATGAAAATAAACAAGTCATAGACATTACTGACAACATTTCTCCTGATACTTTTCCAAGTTCTTTTCAGTCTTCATCACCAGTTAAGTATGTTTTGGAAGTTAATGCCGGATTTGCAGAAAAAAATAATATAAAAGTTGGGGATAACCTGATTTTTTGACCTTTTTTTAAAAACTTTATTAAGTAATATTTGTACTTCGTCAAAAAGTTGTTTTGAAAATGTTCCACAACCCTTATATAGGCTTTTATTCTAGCTCAAGCCCTTCACAAGAGAATATTTTATATTTAGAATATTTTTTTCATAAAAAATCATCAAAAAAAGCTTGCTAGACCTTTCCAGTTTTTATTTTACGCGCTACAATTAGCACATAAAGTTCCTTTGAGTTGAAAGCAGTATTATTAATTCATTAATTTATTCGCGCTTCATGGCAAGCCCGCTCTGATCCGCGTCACATATGCAAAAGAAGAAAAAAACCGCATCGGTCGCGGTAAAAGCGCCGACGATTCCTACAATTATCAAGAGAGATGGTCGAACATTACCGTTTGATTTAGAGAAAATTGTTGCTGCTATCAATAAAGGTATGACTACTGTTGGTGAAGGCTCTTTGGAAGAGTCTCGCATGGTCGCAAATCAGGTTTTGGCGGAACTTATCCGTATCAAAAAGAAATTTGCCAACTTTACTCCTACCGTTGAGGGTATTCAGGATATCGTCGAAGCAGAACTTATGCGTTCTGATTATGTGAAGACTGCAAAACACTACGTTTTGTATCGTGAAGAGCGGGCCAAGATTCGTGCAAAAGGTTTGGAGGTTCCAGAAAATGTTCGTAAGCTTGCCACGGAGTCAAAAAAATATTTCCGTAATGCTTTGGGTGAATTCGTTTATTACAGAACTTACTCAAAATGGATTGATGAAGAGAGTCGTCGCGAGACATGGATCGAGACAGTGAATCGTTATATGGGATTCATGCGCGAAAACCTCGGTGCCAAACTCAAGGACGCAGAATACAAAGAGATTCGTGAATATATTTTGAATCAGTGGTCAATTCCTTCAATGCGTCTCGTACAATTCGCTGGTGCTGCTGCGCGCAAGACCAATGTCTGTGCTTACAACTGTGCTTTCATTGCTCCGGAATCTTTTCAAGATATGTCGGAGATCATGTATGTCTCGATGTGTGGTACAGGTATGGGATTCTCAGCAGAAAGTGCCAATGTACAGAAGTTTCCTCAGATTATGATGCAAACGGGTGAGAAAGTTCATCCTCATATTATTGATGACTCAAAGGAAGGTTGGTGTCAGGCTTTCGTCAAAGGTGCAACTACTTGGGCTTCAGGAAAAGATGTAGAATTCGATTATTCTCAGATCCGTCCACTTGGTTCACGTTTGAAAACTATGGGTGGTAAAGCTTCTGGTCCAGAACCGCTCAAGCGTCTTCTAGACTTTACTCGTCAGGTTATGATCGATCGTCAGGGCAAGCGTCTACGCAATATCGATATTCATGACATTATTTGTATGATGGGTGAGTGCATAGTTTCTGGTGGAGTTCGTCGCAGTGCTCTTATTTCTCTGTCTGATCTCGACGATAATGAAGTTCGTGATGCAAAGCGTGGTGCATTCTACCTTACTCATCCTCACCGAATGCTCGCCAATAACTCCGCAGTTTATGTCAACAAGCCTACTAATGAAGAGTTTTTGAAGGAATGGATGGCCCTTATAGAGAGTCGTGCAGGTGAACGCGGTATATTCAACCGTGGTTCTCTCGCCAAGACTTTGCCAGAGCGCCGAATCAAGGTTCTAAAGGAGTACAAAGGTTACTTTGATTCATCTGGCCAGCACATCGTCGGTCTCATCGGAGTCAATCCTTGTGGAGAAATCATTCTTCAGTCAAAGCAGTTCTGTAACCTTTCAGAAGTAGTTGCTCGTGCTGAAGATACTGAGAAGTCTCTCATGAAGAAGATTCGTATTGCTGCTATTCTTGGAACATATCAGTCTATGCTCACACATTTCCCATATCTTTCGAAGGAATGGAAAGAGCACTGTGAAAAGGAGCGTCTTCTAGGAGTATCCATCACTGGTCAGTGGGACTGTCCAGCAGTACGCAAGCCAGAAGTTATGGTCAAGCTTCGTGATGAGGTTATCAAAGTCAACAAAGAGTTTGCCAAGAGATTTGGTATCAGCGAGTCTACAGCTGTAACTTGTGTTAAGCCATCAGGAAATGGATCACAGACTTTCGATTGTTCATCTGGTATGCACCCTCGTCACTCCAAGTATTATATTCGCCGAGCTCGTATCGCTTCCACAGATAGTTTGTTCAAAATGCTTAAGGATCAGGGAGTTCCTTATTTCCCAGAAGTTGGTCAGACTATGGAGAATGCCACAACCTTCGTTCTAGAATTTCCAGTAGCAGCACCAAAGGGAACTACGACTTTCAAAAATGATCTTACCGCTATCGAGCAGCTCGAATATTGGAAAATGGTCAAGGAGAATTTTACAGAACATAATCCTTCTGTAACTATCTCGATCGGCAATGACGAGTGGATACAAGTTGCCAACTGGGTTTATAGCAACTGGGATATCGTTGGAGGTTTGTCATTCTTGCCACGCGAAGACCATGTCTACAAACTTGCTCCTTATGAAGCTATCGATGAAGCCAAGTTCAAGGAGTTGGCAAAGCGTCTCGAGCATATAGATTATTCTAAGATCATTACCTACGAGAAGCAGAATGATTTGGATCTCAAAAAAGAATTGGCTTGTGCCTCTGGGGTTTGTGAGATTTTGTAGGATTGTTATTAGTAAAATAAAAAAGTCATGTAGGTATTCTTGTACTACATGACTTTTTGTTTAGAATTCAGTTCATTCAAGACATTACGGTCTTTATGACTCTAGAGAGATACCATGTCTCACGAAGCATTTTGGGCGTTAAGATTTTTTTTGTGACATCTTTATTAGACTGATACATGACACATCCAAATGCTGCGTACTTTCCTTTTCCCGCTAAGACTGGACACGGTGTCACATATCCAACCGGATAAGGATCAATGATTGTGTTATCATTTGTCACCAACCAAGAATGAAGTGCTCTCACCAAGAGTAGCTGGCCTGACTCGTTTGGTTGAAGTCCGAGCATGTATCCGTCAACACATTGTACATGTTTGACGTTTTGACTTATGGCCCTGGATATTGAGTGGCAGTGCAAATGTGGATGGGCGCTTTCGGGAATCTTAACCTCTACACACACATCTACGACACGATTTAATAAAAGAGTGACAAAATCTAAGATCTGCAAATCTAGTTTACTTACAGCTCCATTAAGTGCTGAGTTAATTAACATTTTAGCCTTTCAACGTTAGTACATTATTGTTTGGTGAATCTGTTTTATACATTATAATACTAACCTATACTTGTCAACCATCCTCATATAAGCTATACTACTCTCGTCTCACCAGACAACTGCGCGTAAGTGCAAGCTTACGTGAGGAAAGTCCGAACACTGGCGCGCCAATTCGGCAGATGAAAATAGACTAAAGGGTCGTCTATCGGACTGGCGCGCGAGAAGGGTAATGGGTAACGCCCATCAGGTTAATAACCAGAGGTGCGAACAGAGACGCTTCAATTAGAAATGATTGAAGGATCCACCGAATCCGGAACGCGAAATTCGTTTTTCGAATTCGGTGGATCAGTCCGCACGGTAACGTGTGGGGTGCAACGGCAAAATCCTTACTTCAGTGCAAGACCGTGCTTTATCTCGCAAGAGGTGAAGAGAGTCGCTCGAGTCGCGCAGTAATGTGCGACCTAGATAAATGGTTGTCTAAACAGAATTCGGCTTATGGTGCGGCAATATGGAAACACCCCGTTCATTCGGGGTGTTTTCTCGCCCAACAAAATGTTATTATTATGCCCATAAGACCAAAAACCAAAACAAAATGGTAAAAAGATTTTTTTCGGCAATGGGAAGAGAGATAAAGGGTCTACACGAGGCCGCTTACGTGTTGGCTATTTTTGCTTTGCTTTCCTCGGTGTTGGCGCTCTTTCGCGACAAGCTTCTGGCTTTCACATTCGGTGCGGGTCACCAACTAGATATTTATTATGCGGCATTTCGTGTGCCAGATTTTATATTTGCACTTATAGGCTCTATTGTTTCTGCGTCTATTCTTCTTCCATTTTTTATAGAATCATTTAGCCGAAGCCACGAAGAAGGAAAATCTTTTTCTGATTCTATTTTTACATTATTTTTCTCTATAATTATTTTGATCAGTATAATTATATTAATTATTGCTCCATGGCTTGTGCCATTTATTTTGCCAGGATTTGCTCATGATCCACTTTTACCACAACTTATCTTGGCAATGCGTATCATGCTCTTATCACCGATTTTCCTAGCGCTTTCAAACCTTTTTTCAAGCCTGACTCAAATGCGTCACCGCTTTCTCGTCTATGCGGCGTCTCCTGTTGTATATAACCTCGGAATTATCGTTGGGGTATTTTTCTTATATAGATTTATCGGTTTGGCCGGACTCGCAGTAGGTGTGGCACTTGGAGCTTTTCTTCATATGGGAATTCAATTGCCATTTCTTCGTCATGAAGGACTTCTTCCGAAGTTTACTGCCAATTTCCAATGGTCAAAGATAAAACCGATAATTCTCACAGCTTTTCCACGTACACTTACTCTTTCTGCAAATGAGCTGGCTGAATTTATTTTTATCTCAATGGCATCACTCCTCGTCGCCGGTTCTATTTCTGTTTTTAATCTGGCTTTCAATCTCCAGTCTGTTCCTTTGGCTTTGATCGGAGTAAGTTATTCATCTGCGGTATTTCCGACTTTGTCAAAACTTATTTATGATAAAAACACATCTGCCTTTCTACAAAAAATGATCACAGCAGCACGTCACATTATTTTCTGGTCAATGCCAATTACGATTTTGTTTATCGTTTTGCGTGCGCAGATTGTTCGCGTAATTCTCGGTGCTGGAAAGTTCAACTGGGCTGATACACGTCTTACTGCGGCCATGCTGGCATTATTTATTGTTTCTACAGTTGGTCAAAGTCTTATCGTGCTATTTGTGCGAGCCTTCTATGCAGAAGGTAAGACCGCAAAACCATTGCTCATCAACGTTATTTCAGCTTGTACGATCATTATTCTGGGTTTTAGCCTAGTTCATATTTTCAATCACGTACCTGTATTCCAATATTTTATAGAAAATCTTTTGCGTGTAGATGGTCAGCCTGGTACTAACGCTCTTATGTTGCCACTGGCGTATTCCATCGGAGTTATTCTGAATACATTCTTGCATTGGGTAATGTTTGAAAAATCTTATAAAGGTTTTAGTAAACCAGTTCTAGAAACATTTTTCCATAGTTTGTCTGCATCGATCATCATGGGGTATGTTTCGTTCATATGTTTGCGAGCTTTCTCTCTCGTCTTTCCACTCGAAAAAGTATGGGGAATATTTATGCAAGGATTCTGTTCTGGAATTATTGGTCTAGCTGTCGGTGTATGGGTTCTTATTATGCTTCAAAATAAAGAGTTGCAGGAAGTTTGGAAAACTTTGCACAGTAAAATCTGGAAGGTTGTGCCAGTTCCACCAGCGGAAGTGGAGCATTTATAAAATTTGCCGTAGCGTAGTTGGAATTAATATGTAAATAAAAATAGCCGAGGCTTCCGTGTGGAAGCGACGACTATTGGCGGTTTGGTACCGAATCACTTATCCAGTTTGAGTCTGCAGTTGTTGCTGTGCTTCTGGGGTGCCGAATACACGCACCAAGTTTTTTCCTGCCAGAAGGCCAAGAATTCCAGCTTCTTCCGGACAAGTTATTTGGCGTAGGTTTCCACGCGCTTCACGATGGCGCTGTTCCAATGTGACTGCTATGCGTTCTTTCCGTGGAGTCATGTGACACTGTTTTTCAGTTGCCAATTCACACAACTCATTGAATTTATGTAGTTCCTCCAATTTTTTTCGGAGATGTTGAAAAACTTTGGCATGCTCACCTGGTGCAACAACGTACGTGATTGTATTGTCACGAAGTATTCGCGACCCACAAAGAAATGCACCGCTGATTGCTGAGCCCTCGTCGACCACTGTAACTTGGCCGATCGTCTTCGGTATATCAAAGCAATTGAGTGTTGAATCTTCACCATCTGCAACGATCGCTGTCACGTAAGTTGAGCTGATAAGTAATGAACCAGCTTTTAAACCGTGCCGAGTTTCGATCTCCGTTTTTACTGGTCGACCGTATGCGACCATGAGTACATGACGCATTGTATCGAGCCGTGATTTGTACGGTCCATTGTAAAGTGCTTCTTCAGCTCTGCAGATTTGTTCCAGCACGTCTTTTGAGATGTCTCTTGGTAGACATGGGATATTTGTGACTAAGATCATTTCAGTCCTCTTTCTATTGAGTTGTCTGCGTTTTCTATTTCCAAAGGAAAGGCTAGCATATATAGCAAAGTTAGACAATTACTAGAAAAATGCTATATTTCTAGCACTGTTATGAATCCTCAACATATCCGTAATTTTTCTATTATCGCTCACATCGACCACGGAAAGTCGACTTTAGCTGATCGTATGCTCGAGATCACTGGAACCATCGAAAAACGCAAAATGCAGGAACAAGTTCTAGATTCTATGGAACTTGAGCGTGAGCGTGGCATTACCATCAAAATGCAGCCAGTTCGTATGAAGTGGCGAATCACAGAATCCGCACAAAGCAGTGCGCCAGCAAATGATTACATCCTCAACCTCATCGACACGCCCGGTCACATTGACTTCTCATATGAAGTCTCGCGTGCGTTACGAGCTGTAGAAGGTTCTATTTTACTCGTTGACGCAACTCAAGGTGTGCAAGCTCAAACACTCACAACTCTCAACATGGCTCGTGAAGCTGGACTCGTTATTATTCCAGTTGTTAGCAAAATCGATTCTCCACTCGCACGTACAGAAGAAGTTATAAATGAAGTTGCCACACTTCTTGAATGTGAAGAAGCTGATGTCATAAAAGTTTCTGGAAAAACTGGTGAAGGTGTGGAACATCTTTTGAATGAAGTGGTACGCAGAGTTCCGGAGCCTTCGAACGCGCTCGTAGCGCCAGCCGCCATCGCTTCAAACGCTTTTAACGCACTTATTTTTGATTTTCAATATTCCAATCATACAGGTGTCATCGTTTACGTTCGCGTTATGAGCGGTTCTGCAAAAAAACGTGATCGTTTGAAATTCAAAATAGCCGACAGGGAATTCGAAGCAATAGACGTTGGTATTTTTGCTCCGGCCGAAACTCCTACGGCTACCTTGAGTGCTGGTGAGATAGGCTATATCGTCACTGGTATCAAGGAGCCTGGTATAGCCTCTGTAGGAGATACTGTGGCTTCTCCCAAGGACACTTCAGAACCATTACATGGTTACGCGGTACCACGACCTGTCGTTTGGGCTTCTATTTATCCAGAAAGTCAGGATGATCTTCCACTTTTGAAACAAGCACTTGGTCGCTTGCGTCTTTCTGATTCAGCTTTTTCTTTTGAAGAAGAAGCGTCAGGTACTCTCGGAAAAGGTTATCGTTGTGGATTTCTTGGAATGTTGCATTTGGAAATTATCACCGAACGTCTACGTCGCGAATTCAATCTCAACCTCGTCGTGACCATGCCGACTATTACTTATGAAGTAAAGCTCAAAAATGGCAAGTCCGTGAAAGTTTATTCACCATCACTTTTTCCAGATGATCACGACATTATCGAAGTTATGGAACCTATCGTGCTTTTGAAAATTATTACGCCACCAGCGTATCTCAGTGGTTTGATGAAATCTTTATATGACCACGAAGGTGAAGTTGTTGGTACAGAAAACTTTGGTGACAATAGAACCCTTCTTACTCTCAATATGCCACTTCGTGAGCTTATGAGAAATTTCTTTGATGAAGTAAAAAGTATTTCTTCTGGTTATGCCTCTATTTCTTATGACATTGTTGATAACCGCAAAGCCGATGTTGTACGTATGGATGTCTTGATCGCCGATGAGCCAGTACCAGCTTTTGCACGTGTTGTCTCGCGTCGTAGAGTTGAGCAAGATGCAGAAACTACAGTCGAACGTTTACACAAAATTCTCCCTCGCGAATTGTTTACATATAAGATCCAAGCCACGGCTTTTGGACGTATTTTGTCATCGCGCTCACTTTCTGGTGTAAAGAAAGATGCAGCCGGAACTCTTTCTGGCGGAGATATTACTCGTAAGATGAAGTTGCGTGAGAAACAAAAAGAAGGACGCAAGCGCCTAAAAGAGCACGGATCTGTGATTATTCCTCAAGAAGTCTTCGTCAAAATGATGCGAAGTGAGGATTAGTTTGCGGAAGTTCTACCTCCAGCCTGGGAAATAAGCGATAACCATGCTGATGATGACAAGTACGCAGACTACGGCAAAACCAACACTTACAGCTTTCTTTGTTTTTTCATGAAATAACATAGTAAATCTAGTATACTTAAAGAGCGTATAAATCGCAAATATGAAAAACCATCATCATTCCTTTTGGCAATCGTTGGTCTCATCGCCATTTATGTTTGTTGCTGGAATAATTATTCTGGTTTTTTTGACTCGTGCTGCATGGAATATTCACAAATCCGATGAATCTGTTTCTATCAAGGCGGCTGAGACTCAAGCTGAGATAGATCGTTTGGAAGCACAAAAAGATGATCTATCTGGAAAAATCGATCAACTTTCTTCGTCTGGTGGTATTGAGTCGGAGCTTCGCACAAAATATCGTGCAGTCAAAGAAGGGGAATCAGTGGCGGTGATTTTGGATGATAATACCGGTTCCGCCTCGTCGACAGTTGCCGGCAATGGTGGCGTGGCAAGTTCGACGTCCGGACAAAGTTGGTGGAGTAGATTTTGGCCGTTTTAGATTTGCGGGTATGGTTTAGTGGTTTATTGTGGTCAGTAGACAATGCGGGTATGGTTTAGTGGTAGAATGCGGCCTTCCCAAGGCTGAGACGGGAGTTCGATTCTCCCTACCCGCACTATTGATTTGTACTCCATAAAGTAGTGTACATCATCATTCAATGTGATCTTTTTGCATTTATTGATGTGTAATGTATCATGTATGCATGGAAATTATTTTTTGGAATAAAAAAGTAGACAACTTTGTCAACGATCTTGATAGAATTACATCTTCTCATGTGAGGAAAACAATAATGGCCCTTGAAAAATTTGGTTATTTATTAGAGATGCCTGATTCTAAAAGCTTAGGTAAGGGATTATTTGAACTTAGAACTCTTGGTAAAAATCAAATAAGAATTTTGTATATATTCCATAGTAATAAAGCATATATTGTTCATGGTTTTATCAAAAAAGCTTGGAAAATAAGTCTGAGGGATATTAATTATGCTAGGCGAATCCAAAAAGAAATTAGTAGACTTGTTTAATATACCATATATGCTATATTAATAACACTATGAAAACATTTAAACAATCCATGGAAGAATTTTTTAGAGATCCAGAAAATAAGAAAGCTTACGATAGTCTTGAAGTTGAGTTTAAAATTCACGATGCGCTTATAGAAACTCGAATCCAAAAGAAACTCACTCAGAAACAGTTGGCTTCAAAACTGGGAATTACCCAGTCGGCTCTTGCACGTTTTGAATCCGGCAGGACAAACCCCACTCTTTCTTTTCTCCAGAAAATTACTTCTGGATTGGGTTTGAAACTCACCATAATCTAGTCGTTAGCCAGTCGATCCTGAAAACGGAAAAACCGGACACTGGGTCCGGCGAGGTTACTTAGTTACTAGTATAATCGGATTTGATTTAAAATCAACATGCTCTCCTTCACTCTTATCATCATTTTCTCCGCTCTCTTACTCCCTGGTCTTTTGGCTACTGTAATGATGCTCCCTGGAGTTCCGTATATGTTTATTGTGTCGCTCTTATATAGCTTGGCTAATCATTTTATTAGTCCGCAGTCACATTATTTGACTGGCGCACACATTGCGGTGCTCGCTGGAATAACTCTAGTTACACTCGTCGTCGATCAACTCGCTGGCTTTATTGCAGCAAAATGGGGCGGGGCACAAGGTAAAACTTTTCTTTTTGGAATTGCTGGTGTGATTATTGGTACTTTTATATTACCGCTATTTGGTGGACTTATCGGGTTATTCGTGGGAATCTTGATTGGGGAATTGATACGACGACATCTAGCACATAAGAACGCGATTCATTTAGCTGGTTCACTTAAAGCCGCTGGTGCCGGGGTCATAGGGTCGCTTACTGGAATAATAATTGATCTCTGTTTAGGGATAACTTTCATCACGCTATTCCTTATATTTATTTTGAAGTAACAAAAAACTTCATAAAGTAACACACAAAAACCCCGCCTCAGTTGGCGGTTCCTACAAACTCCCAATTATTTGATTCCTAGAGTTGCACTCAACTTTGCTTCATCAAAACCTACGACGACGTTTCCATCAACATCGATGACTGGAACACCCATTTGACCAGTCTTGTCGATCATTTCCTTGCGACGAGGAAGATCGGTTGCGACGTTATACTCTGTATAATCGAACCCGTTTGCCTTAAAAAAGGTCTTGGCCATATTGCAATATACGCAAGTTGGCGTGGAATAGATTGTTATTTTTTTCATAGGTTTTCATTATATCATGCACGTGCTAAACTATACAATCGTATGGGTTATACACATATCTTCAGTGACCTTGTAAAGAACATGGAAGCGATAGCTGTCATAGGGGGTTATCCTTTTTTGTTTTTGACAGTTCTACTAGAGGGAATTCCTCTGATTGGAACACTTGTACCAGGTCATGTAGCTTTGATTGTTGCTGGTTTCTTGATTAAAGTTGGAGTTTTTAATGTCTGGATTACTTTATTTATAGGTATTACCGCGGCCTTGTTGGGAGATTACCTTGGATATTTTCTTGGTAAAAAGTATGGTCTTTCTCTTATAGACAAGCTCAAGCCGTTCTTTTTTATTACAAATAAACACATTGCTAAAACTCAAGAGTTACTCGCAAATCACACCGGTAAAGCTATGATACTTGGACGTCTCAGTCCGATGACGCGCGCGCTTATGCCATTCCTAGTTGGTACAAACAAGACATCTGACAAACAATTTTGGAAATTTAACATTATTGGTGGATGTATCTGGGCTGTCTCTTCAATTATTCTAGGATTTGCCTTTGGAGCTGGTTATCAAGCCGCCGCTGGTTTTATGGGTAAATTTATTCTTGTGGCTATCGGTGCCGCTATTGTTATTATTTGGGGATATCGCTTCGTCAATATTCGTTTTCATGTTTTCAAAAAGTATGAACTCTTCATGCTCATACTCAACCTGCTTGCCCTTTGGGTTTTGGCTCAGATTGTGCAGGATGCATGGTCAGTTCAGCCTGTAGCTGCCGGTTCAGTTATTTCTGGAACATCTCTTGCTGGATTTGATGTGTCAGTAAATATTTTTCTGGCGACTCATGTGACACCTTATATAGCTTATATTGCTGATATTATTAGCAATATTGGCGGTACAATAGCTGTCAGTTGGGCTTGTATTATTATTACTTTTTTCCTTTCTCTTAAAAGGAAATGGCGTTCCGCTGCAATTATGCTTTTGTCTATAGGTTCCTCAGCTTTTATGGTTGGTATTCTCAAAGAATTTTTTATGCGCACACGTCCAGAGAATGCTTTGCAAATACTTACAGATCCAAGTTTTCCCAGCGGTCACGCTACTATGGCGGCTGCTTTTTTCGTTATTGTTGCATATCTCGCTATGCCCAAAATTCGTTCGTGGGTATGGCGAGAACTAACGTTCGTGGTTTGTGTATTATTAATTATTGCTATTGGCGTCAGTCGTCTAGTTCTCAATGTTCATTGGGCATCTGACGTCATGGCTGGTTGGGCGCTCGGAATATTCTGTGCTACAGCTTCTGTGTTGTTGGTTAGATATGTCGGTGAATTATTCAACAGAAAAGTATTAGAATAAAATTATGAAAACATCACCTCAGCAACCAAAGCCACCAAAGCCAGTTGTATTAGTTATTCTTGATGGATGGGGCTATCGTGAGGATTCAATGAACAACGCTGTAGCTGCTGCGTGCAAACCATTTTTTGATCAGCTTTGGAAAACATATCCACATTCTCTTCTAAAAGCTTCTGGAGATGCTGTCGGTCTTCCAGAAGGTCAAATGGGTAATAGTGAAGTGGGTCATATGACTATTGGTGCTGGAACACCTATCGACACTGATCTTGTACGTATAGATAAAGCGATTGCTGACGGAGATTTTGATAAGAATCCAGAGTTACTATCACTTTTTGATCATGTAAAAAAATATGATTCCACTCTACATGTTCAGGGTTTGTTAAGTCCTGGCGGTGTCCATAGTCATCAAGAACATTTGTATGCATTTCTCAGGCTGGCAAAAAAGAATAATGTTCCACGCGTAGCAATTCACGTATTTACAGACGGTCGCGACACTCCACCACAAAGCGCTTCGGAATATTTGAAAGAACTTGAGGCTTTGCTGGCCGAACTTGGTCAGAATTTCTTTATCGCTACAATTTCTGGAAGATATTATGCAATGGATCGTGATAATAACTGGGATCGTTTGGCACGTGTGGAAAAAGCCATGTTCGATTGTAAAGGTAATGTTTGCAATATCAAACCCTCAGCTTATATGGATGAGCAATATAAAGCTGGTAAAGTTGATGAGTTAATGGAACCTGCTGTTTGTGCAAATCCGGAAGGCATTGGCTGTGCTATCAAAGAAAATGATGCAGTCTTCTTTTTCAATTTCCGTGCAGATAGAGCGCGTATGCTTTCAGAAAAACTTATAGAAAAGCAAAAGAGTAGCAATATTTTATTTGTCACTTTGACCGAATATTGTGTAGACTTTGTATGCAAAATGGCTTTTCCTCCGATGAAAATCGTGACAACTCTAGGCCAAGAAGTTTCGAACGCTGGTCTGACTCAAGTTCATATTGCTGAAACAGAAAAATTTGCTCATGCTACATATTTCTTGAACGGTGGAAATGAAACTCCTTATAAAGGTGAGAGAGATATTATGTTGCCAAGTAGAAAAGATGTGAAGACTCACGACGAAGCTCCAGAAATGCGTGCAGAAGGAATTACGGATAAAGCGATTGAAGAGATCAGACGAAGCGCTGGTGCTGGTGCGTCAGGAGATGCTCCGGTTCAACCAGATTTTATTTTTATAAATTATGCAAACGCCGACATGGTCAGTCATACCGCCAATGTACCAGCTACTATTAAGGCTATTGAATTTTTGGATACGCAATTGGCGCGTTTAATTGGAGCATTAACAGAGGCTGGTGGCGTTGCTATCATCACAGCTGATCATGGTAATGCTGAAGTTAACATTGATCCAATTACTGGCACACGCCATACATCGCACACAACAAATCCAGTACCATGTATTATTACTTCGCATGATTACAAAGTTCATGATGGAGGTTTGGCTGATTTGGCACCTACTGTTCTTGGTCTTCTCAATGTCACTGTTCCAAAGGCTATGACAGGGAAGAGTTTGGTGGGGTAACATAATAGCCCGCCGGAGCGAGCTATTGTGCCATAGCGGTTCATCTACCAGAGAGTAGAGATACCTAAATAACAAGTGGTATCCTGTAGCCGACCGGAGTCGGTTTATTTGTGGACCCATGAAAATATGTTAAGGAATTCTCTCGAGAGGTAGGTGAACCTATATTAACTATGGACCTATATTGTCGTTAGTCAATGGCAGAAGTGGACAGAATGGGGGATTTCTTGGTGGAGAAGCTGTGTATAAGGTGTGGTAAGCTTACAACACCTCCTCAATCCTCAATAACTGATTATATTTCGCCACGCGGTCTGTTCTAGAAAGGGAACCAGTTTTAATCTGGCCAGCACCTGTTCCAACGGCAAAATCGGCGATAGTGGTGTCCTCTGTTTCTCCAGAACGATGAGAAATGATAGAAGTATAGCCGTTTGCATGAGCCAAATTTACAGCATCAATAGTTTCGGAAACAGTACCAATCTGGTTGAGTTTAATAAGAATAGAATTGCAAACACCTTCTTTTATACCGCGTGCCAATCTTTCGATGTTCGTAACAAACAGATCATCACCGACTAGTTGAACTCTACGACTGGTTGCGGTTTTTGTACCGAGGGTCTTCGTTAGTTTTGCATAGCCAGCCCAATCATCTTCTGCTAAACCATCTTCTATGGAAATAATTGGATATTTTTTGACCAAAGATTCATACCAAGAAATGATTTCGTCTGACGAAAGCCTCTTGTTATCACGAGCAAGGACATATTTACCATCCTTATAAAATTCTGTGGCAGCAGCATCGAGCGCAATGGCTATACCAGAAGGATCGGCTTTGTATCCGGCAGTAGTAATAGCCTCAACAATAATTTGGAGAGCTGCTTCGTTTGTCGGAAGGGTAGGGGCGAAACCCCCTTCATCTCCAACGGTAGTAGCCAAACCTTTACTTTTGAGAATTTTCTTTAAAGTATGGAAAATTTCTGCTCCAGCACGTAGCTTTTCAGCAAAAGTCTTTGGTCCAACAGGAACGATCATGAATTCTTGTATGTCTGTAGAATTTTCTGCATGTTGACCACCGTTTATGATATTCATCATTGGAACTGGTAAAGACATGGCGATTTTTTTGGAGCTATCTTTTACCGCTTCTACAGAAAGAGTATTGAAGTATTTATAAAGAGGAATTTTGTTGGATACAGCAGAAGCGCGCGCAAATGCCAAAGAGACACCGAGGATAGCATTGGCACCTAGTTTACCTTTGTTTGGTGTGCCGTCGAGTTTAATGAGGGTAGAATCAATAGAGCGTTGATCATAACCTTTCGCACCAGTTTTTCTTGTGACTGATTTTGAAATTATTGTATTAACATTTTTTACTGCTCTTTGTACACCCTTGCCACCATATCGAGTGCCGCCATCTCTAAGCTCAATCGCTTCATGACTTCCAGTAGATGCTCCAGAGGGAACTGAGGCTCGTCCAAATGAACCATCAGAAAGGGTAATATCGACTTCAACTGTCGGGTTGCCTCTTGAGTCAAGAATCTCGCGTGCGTGTATATGTTTAATTTTTTTCATAGACTAAATTATATAGGTTCTTAGGCGTATTTTCAATATCCTTGACATTTTGAATGATATCGTTTCTGATGTTATCAGAGCAGTTTTTACTTTTCGCTGGCGCAAGTATTTGCTGCCAGCGGTCGGGTTCCTCTCGATTCTCATGTGACGATGAGTCCTCCTTAGGCTATGGTTGACTGACCAGCTATTCGCACATACTCTCGCGCGGAAGTTGATTAAGGTTGGCTGTTAATGTACTCGTCTTATGTCGAAGGAACCAGCCGCACCCCTTTGTTTTTTGTTTAAAGTAACTTCCACCAGCCCCAGTCGCATTTCGCGTCTGGACTAAATTTGTATATGGTAGAATAATCATATGACTAAAACATCTTGGGGAGGAGTAGCCGAGTGGTACGAGGATCTTCTTGAACAATCTGGAAATACTTTTCAAGAGAAAGTAATTTTGCCAAATATTTTACGAATCATAGACCCAAAAGAAGGTATGTCTATTTTTGATATTGCTTGTGGTCAAGGATATTTTACTCGTGCTTTTCAAAAGGCTGGTGCCAATGTTTATGGCTGTGATATTTCTAAAGAGCTTATTGATCTGGCAAGGAAACATACTTCATCAAAATCTGAACCTAGTACAAAACCTGGTCTATCGCTTAAACCTATCGCTTATTATGTTGCTCCTGCTGAAAAACTTCCTCCTGCGAAAAATTTTGATGTTGCTACAATTATTCTTGCAATTCAGAATATCTCTGACATGAAACAAGCTTTTTCTGAAGCTTTTCGTGCACTCAAACCTGGTGGCCGGCTTGTTTTGGTAATAAATCATCCAGTATTCCGTATTCCACAAAAAACTAGCTGGGTTTGGGACGAAAAAACTGCACAACAATATCGTCGCATTGACGCATATATGTCGGATGCCAAAATAGAGATTGACATGAAGCCAGGAGCAAGTGCTGATGCTGATAAAGCGAAAAATACCGGTACGGATAGCGTAAAAACTGCCACAAAAACCGTCTCTTTTCATCATCCTCTGCAATCATATTTCAAGGCTTTAAATAGCGCCGGTTTTGCTGTAATTCGCTTGGAAGAATGGATTTCTCATAAGCAAAGCCAAAAAGGTCCACGAGCCATAGAAGAGGATCGTATCAGAAAAGAGATTCCACTTTTTATGTGTATTGAGGCGAAGAAGATTTAATTTGTATCTCTTATAGACGCGATTGGTATAAGTGCTGTAAGAGAAATAAGTCCAATTACTGCGAACATATAGGCGTCGCTGGCGAAATATTTTGCCAAGAGAAATCCTGCAGCAATACTTATGAGTGGTGCTATAAAATATGATATTTGACGTGTAACTCGGAACAACCCAAGTGCCGCTGTGTCACGTAAGGAAACAGTTTTGAAGAAATATGTTTCTATCATAACTTCCGCAGCAGCCGCACCTACGCGAGTGAGGAATAAGCCTCCGGCCCATAGCACAATACTTGGTACGTGGATGAAGGATAAGCAAATAGTCGTGACACCCATCAAAGCAAAACCGACTATCATGATTTCTTTTTCACCATATTTCATGTCGGCTAATTTTCCAAGGGGGTATTGAATGATAGGAAACGGAATTAACATGATTGCAATGATTATGCCCATTGCCTCCCAACTAAATCCCATTGTCATATGAAGATAAATCGTACTATAAACCGTCATCCAAGCATAAAAGACCTGCAATATAGTATTTGCTGTAAATAATTTTACCCAGTTTTTATTATGACTAACGTGCTTGATCAATTGCCAAGGTGAAAGATGTGTATAGTTAGGATCTTTGAATTTGGGAAAATTACAATATATAAGATATAGAAGAGGAAAAAGCATCCACAATGCTGCAATATAAGTATTGTGATAATTACTGTTGCCGTTTATTATCATGCTTCCAATAAGTGGAGCAATAATCCACGAAGCATTGAGTGTCGCGGTATACATTCCTCTGATTGTGCCGACGTGCATACCGTCTGTATAAGCTTCAAGAAAAATATCTAAACAAAGACCAATTAGGGAAATAACGGCTGTTTGTAAAATAAAGGTCGTTAGCAAAACTCCTGGTGATTTTGTTGAAACAAGGATGAAAAAGAGAATAATTTGTATAACTACGAGATATAGTGCGGTGTAATAATTTCCAACTCTGCGGATGATTTCGGGGATGATTAAAAAACCTAAAATAGAGACAGCTGCGCCAAGCATGTATATATAATCTACTGTCTTTTTGTCAGTAAAAAGTTCTAGGAAACTCGAATTGGAGTACATTGGTATAACCAAATGTAGGGTATAAATGAAACCTATAACCGCGATAGTATAAATGACGTGCGTTCGACTATGTGGCCGAGTGTTTGGGTTATTCATTTGCGTTTATTATAACATGTGCTATATTATTTCCATATGAAAAAAGACATTCATCCAGCCAATTACCGCCCAGTTATT
Organism: uncultured bacterium; assembly: GCA_903905325.1. Classification (GTDB taxonomy): domain Bacteria; phylum Patescibacteriota; class Minisyncoccia; order Phycocordibacterales; family PALSA-1337; genus C7867-002. Next base: position 7,288 of record CAIVGA010000055.1, on the reverse strand, counting down.
TTTGCCGACAATTCTAGCGGTGCCAAATTTCTCATACCTTCTACTATCGAGACCAAGGAGACAGAAAAGTGGACAGATGGTAAGGATTACCCCGCTTATCACGTAGAAATCTCCAGTGCTTCTCATCCTTTTTACACAAATCAGGACAAGACTATCGACACAGCCGGTCGTGTTGAGAAATTCAAGAACCGCATGGCCAAGGCGACGAAAAAATAGATTGTGAACCTCGACGCTTACAAATCAAACCCAAAGACTGCTTTTCTTGCTGGTCTATATGAAAAACTCGAGAAAGACGAGGCTGATTTGCATGTAACTATAAAAGCAGATCCGACGATGAAAGAGTTGGCTGACAGTGATTTTGCTTCTATTGCTGAGCAGAAGAAATCTTTGCTTGCAGAAATGGATTCTATTATTGCCTCTGAAGTTGTAGAAGATGAAAGACCTCGCGAAGCTGTGCTCGAAGTTCGTGCTGGTGCTGGTGGTGATGAAGCAGCCCTTTTCGCGGCTGAACTTTTGGAAATGTATAAGCGCTATGCCGAAGCGCGTGGTTGGGCGACCCGTATTACCGAAGAATCAAAGAATGATCTCGGAGGTTATAAGGAAGCTTCTCTTGAGCTAAAGGGTGATGGTGTTTATGAAGATTTGCAATGGGAAACTGGTGTGCATCGTGTTCAGCGTGTACCAGAGACAGAAAAAATGGGGCGTGTTCATACTTCTACTGTCACTGTCGCCATTATGCCGATCCGCAAGAAAACTACTTTCGTTATAAATCCTGCAGATCTGGAAATAGAATTTTCTCGCGCTGGTGGAAAAGGTGGTCAGAATGTGAACAAGGTTGAGTCGGCTGTACGTATTATTCATAAGCCAACTGGTATGGATGTGCGTTCTACTGTTGAACGTAGTCAAAGTGCCAACCGTGAACACGCTCTCAATCTGCTTACTTCTCGTCTTGCCGCTCTCAAAGAACAAGAAGATATAAATAAATTTGCTGCTCATCGCAAGGGTCAAATCGGTACAGGCGATCGTTCTGAAAAGATTCGCACTTACAATTTTCCACAGGACCGCATTACCGATCATCGTATAAAAGAATCTTGGCATAATATTCCTATTATTTTGCAGGGTAAGTTACAGCCGATTATTGATGCGCTACATGCTTATGAAAAAAATGGGGGAGGTGAAGAAGGAAAAGCTGGAAAAGGGGAAGTTGGGGCCGTAGATGTGGATGAATAATTTTTTTGCTCTCCAATTACACCATTAGTATTATGAGTCCGAATTCCAATACGGTGTACACGGTGAAGTACTCTTGGGTGATTTTTGTTATAATGAACTTATGTCTGACTATTATAATTCTCGCAGAACTCGCAATCTCTTTGACCCTAAAGAGGCCGAACCTTTTCGTATTAGTCGTTCGAAAATCGATCTTTTCCTAAACTGTCCACTTTGTTTCTATTTGGATTGTCGTCTCGGAGTCGGTAGACCACCAGGTTTTCCTTTTGCTTTGAATTCTGCAGTCGATCTTCTTCTTAAAAAGGAATTTGACATAAATCGCGCAAAGCAACGTGCCCATCCTCTCATGAATGCATATGGTCTCAAAAACGTCATACCTTTTCGACATGAAGACTTGGATCTTTGGAGGAGTAATTTCAAAGGTATACGTTTTATTCATGAAAAAACAAATCTTCTAATAACTGGTGCCATCGACGATATTTGGGTCAATGAAAAAGGAGAAAATAAAGGTGAAGTTATTATTGTTGACTACAAGGCCACGAGTAAAGAAGAAAAAGTCTCTTTGGATAAGGAATGGCAAATTGGCTACAAGCGCCAGATGGAAGTTTACCAATGGCTTTTCCGTCAAAATGGCTTCAAAGTTTCGCCAACAGGGTACTTCGTTTACTGTAATGGCAAAACTGACCGCGAGGCTTTTGATGCAAAACTAGAATTTGATATTGATTTGATTCCTTATACCGGAGATGATAAATGGGTTGAAAAAGCTCTTGTCGACATCAAAGAATGTTTGATGTCAGAGGAAAAACCTAAGCCAGCAAAATTATGTGACTATTGTAGTTATAGAAAAGCTGCTAGAGATGTACAAAGTATAAAAATACCAGCAAAATAGTCATCAATATCTAAAGACCAGCTGGAATTTTGATAATGAACGTCGTACCTTTTCCAACTTCGCTTTTGTATGAAATACTTCCATGAAGTTCTTGTTCCACAATTCTTTTTACTGTCATAAGTCCGATACCTCTCATAGAACCCTTGCGTGAAAAATTGTCACTAAGTATCAAGATTTTATCTTCCTCTTTAATCCCACAGCCATTGTCTGCAATTTCTATAAATATTTTTGATTGATCAATCTTTTTGACTGATATAGCTATAATATTTTCTTTATTTGATGCACTATTTTCAAAAGCCTCAATTGCATTTGAGGTTAGATTTAACACAATTTGATGTATGTATATTGGTTTGGTCTGCACACAAATTTTGTGACACTTCATTATAAATTTCACACCAGCCATTCGGGCTTTATATGCCAATAAGTCTTGAACAATTTTTATTTCCTTGGTTATATTAACATTCTCGATTTTGTTTGTTGTTTTATCACAGGATAATCCATGTCGTATACTTTCCATGTAAGATTGCATACGTTGTGAAGCCGTAACGGTTTTATTTAGCATATCTCTTGTTTCATTTATAGAGCTACCACTTTTTTCACTCATTCTTTCAACATACATGGACATTGATGAAAGGGGGCTAATCATGTCATGAATTATTCCTCTAGAGATTTCACCAAACTGGGCCTTTTGTTCAAGCTCACTTATTTTGGAGCGATTAACTATCATCAGATTTTTGTCTAAAAAAGACTTGCTATACCCTAGAATAGCTTCAGATTTTTTTACGTGTTCTTTGGATCTTATTGATTCACGATTTGAAATCCAAGCAATAAATCCGATGAAGAATATGACTCCAATTATTGTGATTATATCTGTAGACATGGATGTTCTAAACGAAATCTCTCACACGCCTGCCATGGAATGTGAGAGATCTCGTTTATTTATGGGTTTTGGAAGATGAACCAGTCATATTATCACCATTGAAATAATAAGAGTTATGTCGACACATAACTTTACACATTTTATTCTGTGGCGATGAGTATTTGATGAATTTTTTATGAATATTTGCCAAAGAAATTATGAAGAAAGACAGGATTTTATTCGACACATTTTATACAATAACCTCGTCCGGTGACGTTTTTTATCATACTGGACTTATTCTTTTGAGATAATTTCTTTCTTAGGTTGCGGATATGAGATTCGACAGTGTTTGATAAAGGATCAGTATCTGAAGTCCATACATGCTCCATAATCATGGCACGTGATAATACCACTCCAGCATTTCTCATCATGTATTCGAGTAAACTAAACTCTTTTCTTGTTATGTGAATAATTTTACCTGACAATGTGACAGTTTGGCGGTCTGTATCTAGTATTAGGTCGCCAACCTTCAAAATATTTTGTCTGTTGACCTGATTCGGTCGTCTCGAAACCGCTTTCAATCTTGCTTGTAATTCGTCTATGGAAAATGGCTTTGTAACATAATCATCAGCACCTTGTTCAAGTGCACTGACCTTGGTCTGTGTGTCACTCATTACTGATAGAAAAATGATCGGTGTAGTTTTTCCGGAGCCCCTAATTTCACGACATAATGCCAAACCATTTTTGTGTGGAATGGAATAATCTAGGAGTATCGCATCATACTCATAATTTCTCGCTAGGAATGAACCTTCATTTCCATCCTCAGCTATTTCGACGACATGGGAAGATGCAGAAAGCCCTTTTCTTAACATCTCTGAAACTCCTTTGTCGTCCTCTACTACAAGTATTTTCATTGGCGACATTATAACAATAATTTTCTGTCGGTGCGCGCTAGATTATAGGTCCAAAATGTTGAAAACATGTTTATATCTTTTTTGCAAAATCTTTGTACCCCCGGCAGGAATTGAACCTACATCTACTCCTTAGGACGGAGCTGTTCTATCCGTTGAACTACGAGGGCGATATGAGAATTTGATTGGAAGTTTAGATACTTCCGCTTTAGATTATCACACTTCCGTCATGAATATAAATCTGGTATAGTGTCGCAATGACGCCAGAAGAAAAGTCCTTGCTCGAGCGTACACATAAGTTGGCTGAAGAGAATAACCATATTCTCAGAGGTCTAAGACGCTCAGATCGTTTGTCATTAGCATTTAGGATTTTTTATTGGGTTGTCATTATAGCCTTGAGTTTTGGATCGTATCTTGTCATTCAGCCGTTCTTGACTAATATCATGAATTCGTCTGCTATGTCACAGACCGGTCCAGTACAAGCATCGCAGGCTATTAACCAAATAAAAGCCATGCTGTCAAAGTAGTTCTGTAGTTGTTTTTAAATTTTATTCTTCACACATCGTCCTCACGCCGAGGTAGCTCAGTTGGTAGAGCATTCCCCTGAAGAGGGAAGGGTCACCAGTTCGATCCTGGTCCTCGGCACCAAATAGATTATTTTCCTTACCCCTTGACTTTTTTAGGGATTTAGTATACAATACGAGTATTAAAAATTAATCAATGGGTAGGTGACTATCCACGGCTCAGCAGAGCCATATAACAAAATTTTATGAAAAACAAAAAAACAATCACATATAGCTTGCTCAGTATCGCTGGTATTTGTGCGGTTGTAGCTATTGTCTTCGTTGCTTCTGCAGTTACTGCTCATGGTCAGGTGTATTATCAGACATATCAACCATCATATTATTACCAAAATCCTATTATTGGTTCTTGTTACTCAAATCCTACGTCAGTTTCTACTGGAGGTACGGTTAATTGGTATGCAAGAGCTACGGGTGGTAATGGAGTCTATACATTTACTTGGAATGGTGATGAAGGTCTTTCCGGTTTTGGTTCAAGTATTTTGAAAAATTATTATAATCCAGGCACAAAATATGCTTCGGTTATTATCACTTCTGGAAATCAAACAACTACAGTAAATTGTGGTAATCCTGTAAATGTTTATCTAATTTATAACAATTATTATCCTCCAGTTTACAATGTTGGCAATTTGCAAGTTACTTGCAGCACCAATAATGGTTCAAATATTTCTGTAGGTGCCGCTGCCAATTGGTTTGCTACAGTAACTGGTGGTAATGGTTCATACGTATATTCTTGGTCAGGTACTGATGGTTTGTATGGATATTCACAAAATATTTCTTATGTTTACAACACTCCAGGAATCAAAACAGCCTCTGTTACTGTTACATCCAATAATCAAACCGTCTCTGCTGCTTGTGTGAACGCTGCTTCTGTTAGTTATCAAGGCGGATACAATAACTCGTATAATCAAGTCGTTTACACAAATCCATCAGTCTCTACAGTTTCTACTTCAAATAATGCAAGTGGTCTTAATATAGATTGTTACGCTGACCCTTCTTCTAGTTCTATAAATCAGCCAGTAACATGGAGTGCTCAAGTAACAGGTGGTTTGTCCCCTTATGCTTATTCTTGGACAGGTACAGACGGATTGTCTGGTACACAAAGTTCAGCTATAAAGTATTATTCAACTTCTGGTAATAAGACTGCAATTCTTTCAGTTACATCAGCTGATGGTAGAACTGGTACTCGTGCATGTTCAAGTTCACTTACAGTCCGTTCATCTGGTGGCGCAGTTTATCACTCAGCTGATACTCAGACTAATGTTCAGGCACCAGCACCTGCTACTCAAGGTTCCGTACAATCTGCACAGAACAACAACCAACTCTCTGCATCCTCAGGACTTTCTCTAGATAATATTCCTTGGGGTTGGATCGCTATACTCATCATTTTAGTTCTATTCTTCACAGTTCTCTATCTCTTGTTCAATCGCCAGAAAATTTAAAAGTTCTGTGTGATTGGTCTAAAACGATGGGTGTGATCTCCAAATAATGCTTAGGCCCCCGAAAGGGGGTTTTTGCATGTCGCGTAAATTTTGCTTTTTTGTGTAATTTAAGTTATATTTCTTGCACGTTAGTTTAGTGCCGCCTTAGCTGTTTTGGTAGTAATGCAATGTTAGTTAGTGCCGCCTTAGCTCAGTTGGTAGAGCAACGCTTTTGTAAAGCGAAGGTCCTCAGTTCAAGTCTGAGAGGCGGCTCAGCAAGAGATTTGAGAAAATATTACTTTTGTACTTGATATACAACCTCACACGCAGAGGGAATTTTGAATAGACCATTACAACGATTATTCATCCAGTTTAGACTTGAGGAGGCAATATCAACTTTATTTACTGCCATGGCCGTTAACTGAGACCCGTAAGCTTTGATAGCATCTTCTTTTGTAGAAACAATATCTTTTGTAAGTGGAATATAAATTGGTGCATAAGAGAATTGTGGTTCGTTACTGCGTAAAGTTTTTGTGATATCTGTCTTTGGAACGCCAGCTTCTTTTGCGTAAGGAAAATCTTCATAAATAAAGAATGTCACAATTCCTTTTGGTTTGTATTGAGATATAACATCCATATAAGCATCATGTAAGATGGTGTGATCAACATGTCCAGCGTCACCAGGGAATACCGCTGGTCCATAAATCTCCATTGAAGACGTACCAGTATCATGACCTCGTATTAATTTTATAATATCTGCAGCAATTTTATTTTCTAATGAGGTTGTAGCTGTGATTCCTCGATACTCATTGTCGAGATAACCCATATTAACGACCTGTGAATTAAGAATATATGCCGAATCGTTATTTTCTGATAGGCGAGTGGACATGGCTTCATTACTATTTTTGAAGCCAGATTTTGTATCCCAAGTAGTACTAGTTGCAACTTTGGGAGTGCCTGAAAATACTGTAGCTATAATAGGTGAGTCTGCGGAATGTGTCGATTTGGCTATCAGACCACCTAAAGATAAGGTTGCATCATCAAGATGCGGAGAAAGTACTATACGTACACGATCAGAGGTGATTTCTGGACTCATTGCAATGATGTCATCTACGGTTTGGAAGCCTTCAAATGTTTTACCATCTACTACTATTGTTGGCATGACGCTAGTCACTTTATTTAATTCAGTCAGAGTCTGCACAGCAGGCGTATTTAGGGAATAGTCAAAAGAATAAACTCTTATATTGTCTGGGTAGTGCTGACGTAAATAAGTAAGTACATCACCTTGTTTATCACAATCTCCACAATTTGGTTTGTAAAAATATAGAACGGTAGTGGGCCTGATAGAGATCGGAAGAGCGTCGTGTAGGGAAAGAGTGTCTTCGCCTGTGTAGATCTCG
>CAIVGA010000054.1 GCA_903905325.1 uncultured bacterium | reverse complement strand
CTGGTAAGAGAAGTATATGCGGGTGTCTGAAAGAAAGATGTGTCAATATTTAGAGATTTTACCTGGTTCAATAAGGTCAAAATATTATCACTATCACTAGGACCAGAAGAAGTAGTATCTGAAGACACCAATGAACTACTCGATGATGTTGGTTGACCGCCTTGCATATAGAAATAACCACCGACAACAACAACCGCGACGACGATAAGTATGATTGTAAGAATTGTTGGTTTATTCATATAGGTATGATTGATTAATTATGATTGAAGCCAATATGTCCTTAGCTCGACCTGAAATCCGTATACGCCTGTATCGTTGGCCTTCACATCTATCTTTGAAATATCCATAATACGAAGATTTGACTCAACCGCCAACAAGAAATTCAAAAAGTCTCCATATGAGGCGTTCGCAGAAAATGTCACCTTAACCTGGGCCAATGATGCGGTTCCAGCTGAAGCTTGATTTGCAACCGGCTGATTACTTGGATTGTTATTGTTCGTAGCATTAACTACATCAGCCTTGATGTTACTAAGTGAAAAATTATATTTTTGAGCAAGGTTATTCAGGTCAACGATAAGATGAATATTATTTGTTCCATTTGGAATCATTTGACTCAATCGAGCTTGATCAGAAGGTGCAATATTTATAAATTGATCATTGGCTTGTTTTCTAAGACTAATCAGGTTTTCAGCATTGGTAATAGCGGTCGTATATTGTACGTTGTGAGCCTGTTCTATTTGCGCTTGGTTTATAATATTTTGCGTAAATGTAAAATATATTCCAATCGCTAGAACTATGAGAATTATGGCTGTGGCATTGCGGTTCATATTATTGTTTAGTGCTTGAAGCTATATTTGACAATGTACTCGAAGCCGATGAATCATACAGAATCGAACTTGGGTTGATTGTGGCAGAGAAATCAAATGATATTGTACCATTTTGGTTTTGAACTGGATTGGTAAGGACGGGGTTCAAAACAACATTATGTAATCCATATTGCTCTAGCTGTCCCAGTGCATCAGACTGGAATGCGACAACTTGGTATGTCGGGCCATATCCACTCATTGAAACTGTGATCGGTTTGCTAATATCTGGAGAGGATATACTCATACTAACAAAACGAATATTATCAACAGTAAGGTGTGCAATCTTATTAAAAATATCTGAGATCATTAGGTGATTCTTAATAAGAGATTTGGCAAGGCTAATTTTTTTATCAGTATCACTCAACAATTTGATACGATCAGGACTAAATTGAGCCTCTCGTTGAGTCAATGTATCTACGTATGTGCTGCGTTGTTGTAGTAAGTAATATTTCCATCCATAAGCACCACCAGCAATAGCAATAGATACAATAAACAAAAACACACCAAGTGTCATAAGTAAACTTATTCCCTGTTTCGGAGAAGGGTTAGACGCTTCACCAGACTGCGCCATTGGCTTCTTCGGAATAAAGGAGGTTTGGAAATGTGTCTCCATATTGACCTATATTATAGCAAGAATAACGGTGTATGAGGCTGTGAATAAGTGTGAGGCTATCACTCAGGCACATATCTACTGCAGTTCCGAGAGTCTACGGAGCGCCGCGCCTATAGCTACAGTGAATTCTGGACCAGCTTGAGCAAATTCTGATGCAAGAAAAGCTGGCGTTTCGAGCTTGCCAAAGGGATCTGCATACACCACTTGTGTTTGAAAACTAATCTTTGCCAAATCAACAAATCCTTTCAACAATACTCCACCACCAGTCAAAACTACTCTGCTAACATTTTTTGAATATTTTTTCTGATAACTGAGCAATGTGGCATTGGCTTCATAGAAAATATAATCAAGATTAAGCGTAATAATCTCAGTCAATTCTTTGTATTCTGGTCCACCCTTCAGACCATAAACACGTTTCATATTTTCTGCTTCAGTCACAGGAATAGACATGGCTTTGGATAGTGCCATCGTAATATCTTGTCCACCTTTATTTATTATGTGTGATGAACGTAGAACTCCACGCTCGATAATATAAAGTTTGGTCGTGCGAGCTCCAACATCGATAATCATATCTGTTCTGACACCTTGTTCCATGACAGCGCGTATGGAACTAAAAATTTCTATTTCATAAAAACCCGGTGTGAGTCCAGAGCTTGTGACAATAGACTGATAATCGTTGAGATACTCATTGTGTATTGCAACTACCAGAACGTCAGTTCCCTGTTTTTCTGTCGTAGAATTTTCATCATCAGCAATATAAGAATCTTCGCGCGGAATCGGAGACCAATCTAACATAACTTCATTAAGTGGAACTGGAATATATTTTCTTGCTTCAATAGCGACAACTTCACCCATCTGTTTGTCAGAAACTGGTGGAATGGTAATGAAACTTATAAGACTAGACGACAACGGCAAAGCTACACCACAAGCCTTTGTTGTAGTTTTTGATTCACGAAGAATATCCTTTATTGCTTCTACTACTTTTTCTATAGGTAAATTCGTAGAGCGTCCTACTTCGAGGCCAGCATAGGGTCCTAGAGCAAGTTCACCATATGTTTCGAGCACTGCTCGCCCGTGTTTCTTTTTTATTTGAACAACTTTGATCGCTGAAGAACCAATATCAATGCCAAGCACACTCGTCTCTTTGTTGAGCAATGACGAAAAGAATGAGCTGAATAAGGCCATGTCCACAATTGTACAGTGAAACGAAGCACATGTGAAGTTGAATTCCTGGCTTATTATGGCTTATAGTTAGACAAGCCTGCCATAGTAAGTCCACCTTGCTATGACTTTTTTCTCCAAATTTTTCTCATATATATACCAAATAGTCCTCGAGGCTATTTTCCCTTTAACTGCTTCCGAGCGAGCATTATTGTCTGTATCAATTTATAATATGTGGAAATTATTTCCTCGGGCTCCACATTCATCGATACCCGAAGCCTGTTCTGTTTTTGCTTACAAAAATAAGCAGGTTTCGACTTTGGTTTGGAGTTTGAAGTACAAAAAGTCGGCACATGCTACAAAAATCGGAGGATACGCTTTGTATGAAATCTTAAAAACGTTTATGAATGCGGCTACATATGATGGTGTGGGCAACAGGCAAACACTCCAAATATTACTTGTGCCAATACCAATAAGTAAACGCCGACGTCGTGAACGTGGATTCAATCAATGTGACTTGTTGATAGACGAAATTAGAAGAATACATTTAGGTCGTACTCAGATTTCCGATCTGAACCGAAATCTAGGTCAAAATCTAAACAAGAATCTTTTATTTTCTAAAAAATTATTAGTTCGAACGCACCACAATTCTCGTCAGACCTTGAAAGATCGACGTGAACGTCTGGAAGGTGCACAGAAAATATTTTCAGCTAACTTGATGGAGTTAGACCAAATACGTATAAAGCTAAATATCATAGGTAGTAACAGTGGAAAAAATTATTTGATTCTGGTTATTGACGACGTTGTGACAACGGGAAGTACCATGAGAGAGGCTGTGCAAACTTTGCGTGATGCTGGTCTTACGAACACTTACGGATTGGCGCTGGCGCATTAATACTGGCAAACTAAGACCAACACAAAGCATTGATACCTGCATACCAATAATCTCAAAAACACGATGTCACAACTTGTGACATCGAAAAATTTGAACCCCATATTACCCCTCCATCACGACGGTAAACGAATGGCTGCTTAATAACTCTCATCCAACAACCACCTTCACAAACCTCCTTTTACCAATTTTGAGAATTACAGATTTTCCGGCACCATCGCTCCCACCATCACCACCCAAACTATCGCTACCCAAACCAGCATCTCCAGCTTTTATATTTGGATCAGTTATCTTCTCATCATTTTCCGTTCGCACTGCCCCATCCAAAACAAGGCGTCTCCACTCAGTTTTCGAAGGAACTACTCCAGCTTTAACTAAAGCATCAGAAATAAGTTCGCCAGTCTTAACAGTCACTAAAGCCACATCCTCTGGAACACCACCTTTTGAAAAAGTTGCAACAAAAGCAGCTTCTGCAATTTTGGCCGCTTCCTCACCATGATAAATTTTGGTTATTTCAAAAGCCAGCTTGGCCTTAATATCTCTAGGATTAGCCATACCTTGGGCTAGATTATTTTTGATCACAGCGATTTCTTGAATCTCCAAATAAGTACAATCTGTAAAAAGCTGAGGAATATTCTCATCGGGTTGAGACATAATTTTCCCATACATATCGTTAGCAGAAATATCCAGAAACACACCAGTACCCAAACTCTTTGACATCATTTTTTCCTTTGTCACAGGGTTCTCGAGCAAAGTTGTGATAAAAACAAATTTCTCCTTATGTTTATATCTTTCCAAGAGCGTCCTACCAGCCAAAGCATTAAATTTCTGATCATTACCACAAATCTCAACATCGATGTCCAAATGAACACTGTCATAACCCTGCATCAGTGGATAAAAGAATTCATGTAAATAAATTGGTTTCTGCTCCTTTATTCTTTTCTCAAACATATCTCTTTCTAGCATTCTTTGAACAGTAAAGTTGGAAGCAATATCGATAACTTCTTCGAAAGTAAGCTTTGAAAGCCAATCATTATTGTAAACAATCTCAACCGGATTCTCTTTATCTTCGAAATTCAAAATCGGTGACAACTGTTTTATCCAAGTCTTCGTATACCCTACAACCTGCTCCCTAGAAAGTTGTACACGCGCTGCCGTCTTGTCAGTCGGATCTCCAATACGCGCTGTAAAATCTCCAACCAATAGAATTATATGATGTCCCAATTTCCTAAGCTTCTCAAGAATCATATAGTTGGTCGCATGGCCAATATGCAAAGCTGGTCCAGTAGGATCAGCGCCGATATATATTCTCAACTGCTCACCAGACATCATTTTTTTCTTCAAAAAATCTCCAGACGGCAAAATTTCCACAACACTCCTAGTAAGAATGTCATCAATTAATTTTTCATCCGTGATAATTTTGGCTTTATCTTTCATTTCTTGAAAAGCTGATCGAATCTTACCTTAGCCACAAAAACTAGATATACCCACTCCAAAATACCTACAGTATTCAATATCAACATTACAACAAACCACCATTTTTCATGTCTTTTGGCGGCATTCCAGAGAGCCAAACCTTTCAAAATTGCAACAATAATAGACAATATTGTGACTAGAATAATACCTGATGTTCCAAGGTTGCTCCTACTTAGTAAATTAGTGTTAAACATTTTAATAAATTAAATTAATACCATTGGCCATTAATATTTACAACTCTCTTCGTCGTAGTACCAGTGTTCGGGTCAGCATACTGAATAGTTATAGCCGAACCATCTCGCGTCCAAATAGAGCTTGTTGTGAGAAAAAGATTGGGTGTTGGCATAATCATCATTTGACCCAAACGAGTCGACAATGAAAGAATGTCAGTATCTGTCAACTTTGTTACAAGATTTTTCTCAGCAGGAGTCGAAGCCTTATTTATCATGTAAGTTCTTATGACGGAAACGTCCTTTGATGTCATGGTTTTGTATCCAGCAAGAAGAGACTCGTAGACAGCCCTTTTTTCTGCAGCAGAGATATCTTTAGAACTTTGAGTACTGACTGGAGCTGAAAAATCAACTTTATTTAAATCCGTATGAAAAGCATCTTCGCTAGATATTGGTATAGTAGGTGCATTGGAATTAATGAAAGAACCTTGTTTGTTATGAGAAGAAGAAATAAGAAGAAAAATAACAACAACAATCACAATAACACCAATTGTAATAATAGCTGGCTTGTTTTTTATTAATGTATTCATGCCCTATATAATAGCAAAAATTATCTAGAGTAGATATGGTACTATAAATCAATGAATATTAGGACTTTTTCTAGCCAAAATATTGCAGAGGAAACTGCCATGGCTCTAAACGAACTGTTCGCCAAGCAAAATGGAAAAGAATTCTTATTTTTATCATCCGGTGGCTCATCTCTTGGGCTTCTTCAATATATAAATCCTGATAATTTTGGACCACATAGTACTTTTTGCGTTCTTGACGAGCGTTATTCTGAAGATTCTTCACTAAACAATTTTGCTCAAATAGAGAAAAGTGATTTCTATAAACAAATCAACGAAAGAGGCGCACATTTTATAGATACAAAAATCCATAAAGATAAATCTGGTAACAACGAATCGATGGAATCTTTAGCTAGACGTTTTGAAAAAGAATTGAAAGACTGGGCGAAACGGACTAACGGAATAATTATTGCGACAGTTGGAATTGGTCCAGATGCTCACACGTCAGGTGTTATGCCCTTCCCCGAAAATAAAGAACTATTTGATAAACTTTTCAATAATGAATCGCATTGGGTGGTTGGATACGATGCAAAAGAAAAGAACCCTCTCCGTTTCCGAATCACTACTACCATTCCCTTTTTTAGAAAAATCACATACCCTATAATTTTTATAACTGGTCAAGATAAAAAACTAGCCCTACAGAAATTGCTCGTAGAAGAATTACATACAGAAAAATTGCCAGACAATAATGTGGATGTTTACAAAACCCCTTGTCGTATTTGGCGAGAGATTCCAGAAACTCAAATCTTTACCGACATTAAGCTCTGACTCGACATTAAGCTCTGATATAATACACACATGACACAACAAGCTGAAACAAAATCTCAAGCTGATATTGCTCTTATAGGTCTAGCCGTAATGGGACAAAATCTTATCCTGAACATGAATGACCACGGCTATACCGTCGTAGTATTCAACCGTACAACATCAAAAGTTGATGATTTTATTGCAAATGAAGCTAAGGGCACGAACATAATAGGTGCACATTCAATAGAAGAAATGGTGGCAAAACTCAAGCGTCCACGTAAAATCATGATGCTGGTGAAAGCTGGTGCACCAGTAGACGAACTTATTGATCAAATCATCCCTCACCTTGAGAAAGGCGACATTATTATAGATGGAGGGAATTCTTTCTTCGAAGACACCGCGCGTCGCGTTAAATATTGCGAGTCAAAAGGATTTCTGTATGTTGGTACTGGAGTAAGCGGTGGTGAAGAAGGTGCCAGACATGGCCCTTCTATTATGCCAGGCGGATCTCCGACGGCTTGGCCTTTTGTCAAAGATATATTTCAAGCAATTTCTGCAAAGGTCGATGGCGACACGCCTTGCTGTGAATGGGTTGGAGAAAATGGTGCTGGTCATTATGTAAAAATGATTCACAACGGAATTGAATACGGTGACATGCAATTGATTTGCGAGGCTTACAATATTATGAAAAATGGACTAGAAATGGATGCGGATGAAATGCATCAGGTCTTTGCAGAATGGAATAAAGGTGAACTTGATTCATACCTTATAGAAATTACACGCGATATCTTGGCGAAAAAAGACGATGATGGTTTACCACTTGTAGACAAAATCCTCGATACAGCCGGCCAAAAAGGTACTGGCAAATGGACAGTTCTAAGTTCTCAAGAACTCGGTATACCCATAACACTTATTGCTGAAGCGGTTTATTCCCGTTGCGTTTCCGCATTAAAAGATGAACGCATGAAAGCTTCGAAGAAATTAAAAGGTCCTCGAGCTCTTATCGCCGGACTTACAGGAAAATCTGGAGTTAATTCACAAAAGAATTTAGAAAAGAAAAAGAAATTTGTTCAAGATATCCACGATGCCTTATATGCATCAAAAATAATAAGTTACGCACAAGGTTATATGCTAATGCGTGCCGCCGCAAAGGAATATGATTGGAAACTGAACTATGGCGGAATCGCTCTGATGTGGCGCGGTGGTTGCATCATCCGATCGAGATTCTTAGGCAAAATCAAAGAAGCTTTTGATGGTAGCAAATCGTTCAGCAAAAAATCTGCCAAACATGAACTCGACAACCTGCTCCTCGATGATTATTTCCACGGTGAAATAAAGCGTTGTCAAAAAGGTTGGAGAAACATCGTCGCCACAGCAGCCAAAAAAGGAATTCCTGTTCCAGCATTCAGTACAGCGCTTGCCTTCTATGATCAATATCGGTCAGCCGTACTTCCAGCCAACTTACTTCAGGCACAAAGAGATTATTTTGGGGCACACACGTACGAACGCATCGACAAACCACGTGGAGAATTTTTCCATACTGATTGGACCGGTCACGGAGGTGATACTTCGTCTAGCACTTACAACGCATAACAAAGCAAAATAAGCGTGGGCTATTTCTGTGTGCGACGTATTTTTTACCCAGCTTCCGCCATCATCTCCTCTTCTTTTGTCATTTCAGACTTCTTATTCGCATCATCTTTTTTGATAATAAATATTGCGAAAGCTCCAATTGCTACTACTATTGATGAAATAACATAAACTTGAGAATAAGCAAGAACTTGAGCCTTGAGTGAAATCAACGCTATAGCAGTTTTGTATTGAGCCTGTGTAGTTGCGTGAATAATACTATTTTTTGCTATTGCTATGACATTATTTTGGGCAAACGTACTAATAAGAGTCCCAAAAACTGCGATACCAAAAGCTCCGCCGATATTTCTGACTAAAGCCAGAATAGACGAAGCGACACCTATTTCGGACGGTGGCACTGAAGACGCAACAAGATTTGTTCGTTGAGCCATACCAGAACCCATGAATAAAGCCATCAAAGAAAGTGGCCAAATAATACTCCATGCACTTGATCGTGGATCTAGCATAGACAAGAAAAAGAATGAAGCTGCCGCACCCAATGTGCCCCAAAAAATAACAGAACGTGGTGGAAATTTTGCCAAAAGATAACGTCCAAGAACGATTGCTGACAGAGGAATACATAGTCCCATTGGAACGAAAAGTAAACCAGACTGAGTAGCATCATAACCAAGAAATGTCTGAGCAAAAATTGGAATTGCAAAAACACTAGCCATCATGCCAAGGAAGACAACAAAGTTATTGAGCAAAGCCGCATTGAATGTACGATTTTTGAAGAAAGAAAAATCCACAATCGGTTCTGGGTGATGATGTTCAATCCATCCGAAGATAGCACTAGAAACAACGATCATGACATAACACATCAAACTTGCGCCGGACGTCCAACCCCAAGTCATTCCTTGATCCAACACGAGAACCAGAAAAGCCAGAGCAACACCAAGACTAGTTGCACCCCACCAATCAAATTTGATAGTTTTGACTGCACTAACCGACTCATGGATGTATTTCATGGCCATATAAAGACCAATAAGACCTACTGGCAAATTGACAAAGAAAACAGATCTCCAACCAAATGTATCGATCAAAGGTCCACCGATAAGCGGTCCGAAGACTGCTGCCGCCGCAAAAGAAGAAGACCAGATTCCGAGTGCTTGAGCACGTTCCTTGGAATCGGTGAAAGTGATAGCAATAATAGCCATAGCGGTAGGATAATCGGCTGAACTGGCAACGGCTTGAATAATACGAAATATCACCATAGAACTTAGATTCCACGCAAGACCAGCAAGAACAGAGCCAAGAATAAAAACTGAGAAGCCGAAAATATATATCTTTTTTCGGCCTATTGTATCACCAAGCTTTCCCCATACAGGAACGAAAATAGCATTAGCAATAATATAGGCTGTCACTATCCAAGAAGCGGCAGAGACTGTAATACCAAAACCATCAATAACTTTTGGTATAGCGAGATTGACGATAGTTTGATCGAGACGGCCCAAAAAAGTTCCGACTATCACAGTGAACAAAACCATCCATCGCAAACGTTTACCAGTCATTATATTGTTACCCAAATTCTCGCCGACATTCCGTTTTTGAGTTCTGGATATAATGTCGTATCAAAACGCACCTTAACATCGAAAACTTGTTCTTGACGTGCATCAGAAATTGTAAATACAATATCACCAGAACGAGCCTCTGGGCTGATCTCATCAACTATACCAGTGTATTGTTTTGAACCAAAAGCATCAGCAGTAAATGTAACGTATTGACCAACACGAACACGATCGAGACCCTTATTTTCATCAAGGTGACCTACGACATGCAATTGTGTAGGGTCTATCATCGCCACAACTGTCTGGCCGGCCGCATATGACTGACCAACCGTAGAATCAGCTTTTGTTACGACACCAGCGATCTTTGTTTTGATTAATTGATCTCCGACACGAGCTACAACTTGGTTTGCGGAAACTGTGTCCCCTGCTTGAACCAACATTTCATTGAGTGTACCAGGTGCTGTCGATGAGAGACTTATTGCTGGTGCCTCAACGTCAGACTTTTCTATATATACACTACGATTCTCATAGACAAGATAGGCTAAAATGGCACCTCCAATAGCAACAATAATGAGAACAAGGGTCATAAGACCACGCATAGAAAGTTTCATTTTTTTGATCTCTTTTTCATCCTTAATGATTCTAGCTTCATCAGAAGCAATCTTCTTTTCATCACGTGCTAATTCACTTTTTACTGCTCGTAGTTCTTGTTCAATTTTATTCTGTTTATTGTCCATATAATTATTAATTAAAAGTTGCAACTACTTCCCCTGCTTTAATACCAGATTTTATTTCTGTCCACTGACCATCTGAAATACCAGTAACGATTTTGCGCTCTACATAAGAACCGCCACTCGTGGAACTCGTCAGCGACATAACCAAAACGTAGAATCCGTCAGACTTTGTAACAATCGCACTCGATGGTATAGCTACAACATTGTTAACTGAAGCACCATTTACCGTAACATTTGCATTCATTCCCGTACGAATACGTGGATCTCCACTATTCAAATATATTGTAGTTTTGTAAGCACCGACACCGTTCACAATTGTTTCGGAAAGATCGATCGAGGAAACTGTACCAGTCGCCATTAGATCAGTACCATAAGCACCAAAAACAATATCCGCTTGGTCACCTACTGAAATTGCAGAAACCTGATTTTCTGGAACCATGATATCTATCTTGAACGCCCCTGGACTTATTATATCTGCCGCAACTGTACTAGCAGGAAAATTCTCTCCAATTTTCGGATTTATACTAGCAACAACACCATTGAAAGGTGCCACAAGCATAGTATCATTAATTTGGCTTTGAATAGAAGCAACATTGGCTTCAGTTTTGGCAATATTAGCTTGTGCAATTTCCGTTGCTTCTGGCGTACTTGATGCTTGAATAACAGCCGTCTGATCCGTAGCCGTTTTGTATGCCTGCAAAGCAGTATTAAATTCTGTCTGAGCAGCATTGACTTCCAAATCAGCACTATTTGTTGTCGCAATGAAAGCGTCAATAGCACTCTGTGGCAAGCCAGAACTGCCAGCACTAAGATTATTTACAACTGCCGAAAGAGAATCAAAAAATGTTTTGGCCGCAACCAAATCCTTGGTCGTCTCTGAAAGACTTTGATCTGATATCGGATCAGACTGAATAGAAGAATTCCAATTGGTCATATGATCAGACATAGCCGCACGAGCAAGATTTAGATCATGTGCAACAGAAAATGATTGCGTTGAAACAACAAATGTAGGATTAGTACTTGTATTGTTATCAAAAAGAGAATTGATCTTATTTAAGAGGGCATCTTGCGTCTTCAAATAAACATCGCGAACAGCTGTTGAAAGAGAGAGCTTGGCTGTAGAAATATTTTGTTTGTAAACGGCTAATGTTTGTGTGGTAGCACCTTTCTCCAAAGCGGCGAGATTGGCCTTGGCCGAAAGTTCGTCGGCTTTGGCGCCAGATAAGGCCGCGTTGAGTTGACTAGAATCCAAAGCAACAAGGATATCACCGGCACTAACAGGATCTCCCACTTTGACATTAACTGAAGCCACACGTCCTCCTTTTGGAAAAGATAGAGAAACATGTTGATCAGAGTCAACTTTTCCATCAGCAGATATAACTTGATGAATAGTCATTACCTTAGCCACGGCGTTAGTAAACACCTGTTTTTGTGGGCTGAACAAGAAATATGACGCACCGACCACTACGATAATAAATACAATAATCGCTATTGTAAAAGTAACCTTATGTTCTAGTATTTTTTTAAGCATAAGAATATATTAACACAAATTATTGGTTAATAATAAAAAGAAAAACTACGGCGGGGGTTAAGCGATTCGAACTAAGTGGGTCGCCGCTCAATCATATGGCTTAAAAACTTGTTGCATTCCTTAGACTCACATAGTAGGCTAAATGTAGAAATAGAAACATTGCTGGAAATATTCCAGTGATCAAAAGAAAGGACCGATACGATGAGAGCAAAACTATTGATAGGTGTGTTCGCAGTAGCAGTGTTGGTAAATATGGCCGGCTGCGTCATGCCGGACGGAAGATCGGTTATCCCGGCACCGGCGATTTATGTACAACCGGCACCGGTGGTGGAGGTGGCACCAGCCGTCTTGGCTCCAGAGGCGTATATCCTGGTTAACGGTGAGTACATTGGCTGGTATGGTGATCGATACATGTACCTCGGCCCAGGCAATGTCTGGATCGTTTGCGACGATGAGCGTTTGGGCCGGTTCCACGAATGGGAGCGACACAATCCCGGATATCGCCAACATGCGATGCGTGGACGTGAAAACAATCGCGGTAATAATAGACACGACAAAAAAGATCAACGCCAGTAATCCTTCCGTCTCAACAGCGCTACCGCAAGCAGGGTAGCGCTGTTTTTTTAAGCATCATCTTAAACTGTTTCCGCATTACTTTTACAAGAAGATAAATCATGACACCACAATACACCTAAATTCAAGGTATATGGGTCGCCCCGTTATCTCTACTAACCGGGTCATGTTACTAACAGGTTGTCAACTGCGGCAGTTTTTACTTAAAGTTCGAACTTGGTTCTCGGAAAATCCGGAAAAATGAGGTGAGGGCGAACGGAGGACTGGGGGTGTGGGGGAAGGACTCCGTTCGCCCTCGCTATTGTTTTTGCTGGCGATGGTTGCCGATTTTTTGGGGCGGGGTTGGAGGCAAAATTGCTAAATTTATAATGAGTTTATAGTTTTTATAAAATTATCTCTTTCTATTTGAATGCTGGATCCAAAATCTGACCCTCTTGATAAGCTTAAAGCGGAAAGACGATAGCTAAACAAATCGAATGCCTCTGGAGATATCTGCCTGCAACGCCGTCCGAAGGTAGTGAGGATATCTTGCTTCTTGGTCTCTTCTACAGGTTTACCTAGCGTAAGAAGCTCTGTGCCGATTGAGGTCAAACCAGACCTTTCAACTGTACCTCTAGCTAAAGTTACACACTGTTCTAATACATACTGCGACTCCAGAACAATTGACTTCTGGTTTATCCTTTTGAGACCAGCGAAACAGATTACAGCCGCCACCAATAACAATATCACCAAATATTTTGCCGTTTTAACTACGCCATCAACGGCTAGTAAAATAAACGTCATTACAGTAGACAGGAAAGATGATCCAACTAAAAAGCTTAAAGGCTCAAAATCACTAAAGCGTATATCTATTCCTCCAGGAATCGTGATGAGTGTGGAAATGAAGTGTACAGAAAAAATAGTCACGAAAAATGTAATAAACCCAGCCATAAGTGCTGAACCCAAAATTACATTAATTGATCGAGCCCTCCACGCTTTTGCTGAAAAATTTATAATTAAAATAGTGCCAACCAAGATCATTATGTACACGCTATATACTAACGTCGCATATAAACCATTTTGGAATAACTGATCAGTGCTTGCGTACGATCTCAAAATTGGCGGCCCAGACAAAAATGGTATGCATGAAAATAATATCAGAAGGCCAGAGCTTATTAGTAAAAATACTCTTGTCAATTTTTCATTAGTACTAATGTCTGGTTCCATTGTATTATTTCGTACAGAAGTCCATAGAATGAGGAGCCGATGTTTCGCCTGCGTACCCAGTACTATCTACGCAGTAGTAGTTTCCACCAGATAGTTGTGCAGATACGGCGTATGTCCTGCCGTCAGTACATTTAACATTTCCTGACTTTCCCAAAGCATCGTTATACATCCTATGCCACACTGTAGTTACCGCCGCTTGACAGAGACCAGTATAATCGGGGTGTTCTGAAAAATAACCATTTGCAAATACACGCAGATTAGAAACTATTATCTTGACCTGTGAATTTTTGTTTATATCTTTTTCTTGTTGGCTGAACTGGTTCGATTTAGTGACATCAATTGTTATAGACTGCACCACAGATGATACGGCATCAAACCAACCTGAGGAATTGTCCAAAGAAATCGCTGTGATATAAAATAATCCACCTGTACTAGTAGTGAGAGGAATAAAATACTGTACAGATTTAGTGCTCCCTTGGTTGTACGATATCTTGAAACCCTTTTGAGCTGATACTACAATATCTTCTTTTGTATACTCACTATTTTGTATTTGAGCAAGGTATGCCAACTGTTTTTGAGTATCTGCCAATGCATTTGGTGTATTATTTAAGCCAATGTACAAAGTGTTGTTGTATGTTGCCTCCGATTTCAACGGATTCGCCAAACCTCCCGATCCAGCTGGCGGGTTTATAGTTTGTGGGGAACTTTTTAGACTTGTTTTGTCAAAAAACTTAAGTGCATATGCTTGTCTAACTGTATTTTCATTTATTTCTATTCCCCAATTATCTGGATATGTGAGAGTAAAAAGACCTGACGGATCAGTATATTTTTTTGTTTGCCCCACAACAGTAGTGTTCGTCGAGGTAACATTATCAGAAGTAACTAAAGTGTTGTTCACACTGTCATTAGACTTACTTTTTTGTGAGTAATAATATACTCCTCCTCCCAAAACTAAAACTGCCACTACGATTAATAGTGGGATAATAAAACCTTTTTGTGAGTTTTTCATATGGCAAGAATCAATTACCTCGGGGCAGAGCCCACGAGGTAATTGATTTATGGATAACTTCTACTAGCGTATTTTTATTAGTGCGCTACAATATCACCACTACCCGGCGCGTCTCTGTAAAGAGGCGTGCCTCTTCTCTTTTATGGGCGCATAAAAATATGTCTCACAAATGCAAAATTTTAGTTTTGTTAAAGAGGGGGGGGTGATAGAATACACAGTAGTATTCTCTAGTTGTGTCGTTGTCGTACTGTTGTTTTTATAAAAAATTATTAGTTACATAAATAAAATGAAAAAATTTATATCATTGTCTGTTGCTACGTTTGCAGTCTTCTCGCTAGCGTTTGTTTTTGCTTTACCTATAACAGCTAGTGCTCAACAAGTATCCCCAATAGGGTGTCCAGTGAGCTTTGTATGTACACAGAACACTCCAAAAATTAATATATCACAAGCATCTGTATCTGTAGGTGACAGGTTGGAAGTATATGGCTCCAATTTTACACCTATCAACGCTGTATTGTTCGACGGTGTATCATCTGGAAGAATTGCTTCAGAAGACGGTAGTAGTATAAGTGTGATTATCCCAGCCTCTCTGAAGGCTGGTAGCCATAATTTGGCTATTCAAAATGTATATGGCACTAGTACAGCAGCCAGTTTTTCGGTTGTTGCTTCGAAAAGTACTAAGCCATTGCCAACTATCAATCTAGCGGTTTCAACATCCACAGTCTTTATCGGCGGTAGTGCTACTTTGGTTTGGTCTACTACCAATGCTACATACTGTACAGGCTCTGGTGATTGGCAGAACACAGCCTTGTCAAATCCTAATGCTTACTCGCAGTCTGCATATCAAATAGCAATGACTTATGGTACAACCACATTATCCAAACTGACAAGTGATACAACTATTATCTTATCTTGTACAGGACCTGGTGGATCTGTAGCTACTACTTCTTATATCAAGGTAAACAGCTTCGTAAATATCACTTCACAGACTAAGGCAGAAACATGGCAGAAGGCTACTAGTACAATATATCATGTCATCATAAATACAGATTTAAGTGTGAGTCTTACGGATCTAACACAACCAGGAACACCTCGTAGGACCACGGCATATCGTATTTTTCTTTCTAATCAAGCGGGTTCCTCGTCTAATTCGATCGCCACTTCGGACATACCTATAGGCTCTATGCTTCCGAGTATTTATAATAGTGGTGATATTGCCTCTATTATCGAGTTCAGTAAAGACGGATCGGAGACTTTAGACAATAAGGTTAGTTCTGATGCTTTCACTTATATACCACTCGGTACATACACCATAAAGGTAGCGACAATATCTTGTCCTAGTAGTTTCATCATAAATGATACGGTCATAAGTACGACGACCAAACTCACAAGTAGCCTTTGTTCTTCTGGCCATGTGAAAAATACTTCTGGTCAGGCGGATAAGAAGTTCAACGTATTTTCAGTCAATCCGGTTATGTCTGTATCGACTAGCTCGTCGACAGTCACTATCACTGCTGCACCAGATCCTTTCGTACTCATAACTAATCCTATAGTCAATGATCAATGGATGAGTGGTACTAGCCATAAGGTTACTTGGGTTACGAATTTTATAAAAGGTAGGAGTAATACGGGTCTATCGAAATGGGATGGTCTAAGGATCAGATCTATATATGGTGTAGGAGTCAATCCTTACGATCACGGAAGTAATCCTTTGGGGTCATTGGCGGCTACAGTGTCTACCGAAGTTGCTACTAACGCGGCAAGTATGTTGACTAGTAGTATAGCTATATCTATACTCGGATATTCTATACCGATAGTTGGTCCGATCATTGGCGGTATCATAGATATACTTGATTGGACTGGTGTCTTTGATACAGCACCTTCAGGTATAAACACTACGATCAGTCTTGTACCATACAATCCTACGACAGGTGTGAGTGGTACCCCAATAAAGTTGTCTTCACCACTCATAGAACAGTCTAAAGCTGGTGTCACTATAAATAAGAATATTCCACTCGGTACTTATGAAATAGAGTTGGTAGCCAAGATAAATAAGACGACATCTATAACAGCTACTAGCGGAGTCTTCTCTGTAGTATCCTTCGTCAAACCACTTATAGATTCTGTGTGGACTCAAGCTACAACCACAGCTAGTACTTCTGGTACATTTCTCCTGTTAAATGGTAACGGCTATGCTTCCTCGAGCAATACATTGACAATAAAACCTGTGACAGGCTCTGGTAAGCCACTTGTTATCAAGGACCTAACTTCGATTGATGGTATGCATATAACTACTATCTTATCTCCTGGTCTAGTAGCAAGCTCCAGTATGTATACGTTCGTTGTCTCAAACTGGTTCGGTACTAGTACAGCTCTAAAGGCTGCCGTCACGTTTGTTCAGTCTGCTAGTACTCCTCTTACTGGGTCGATAGTATCTCAGACTGTTGCAACTACAACTTCAAACCAATCCAATATCCAATCATCTACATCATCACAAGCCACATCTACACCACCTCAAAATGTAGCAACCTCCTCGTCAGCCACTTCAACATCTACAAATACAGTTATTACTCCAGCCCCAACCATCACATTTACAGCATCTCCTGCGTCTGTGACTAAGAGGGGATCTACCACTCTGACTTGGGTCGTAACCAATGCTACGAAATGTCTAGCGTCGATTGCTGGTAATGGACCAATGGCCCAAAGTTGGAAGGGATATAAGAATATCGCTGGAGGGACTGAAAAAATATCAAACATCATGTTCAACAGTACATACGTACTCACCTGTACTGGTTCTGGAGGATCGACCTCAGCTTCTACGATTGTAACTATCAGTCCTACAGCTTTCTTTGATATCTACTCTATGACAGCAGATGCATGGTATGGTCTCAAGTCGTTGTTTGGGTTCTAGTAATCTGTAACTTAGGCATTACAGGACATACTTTCAGAATTGAATCTGCCAGAATATGTATTGACATATTATACCAATGATGGCATACTTGTAAAAGTCATGTGATTGGTTTACTGATGATTGAAAAATCCTGAAGTAGCCACAGAAAATTGCACAAAGTAAAAAACGCAGCCCTGACGGGCGGAAAGGGGTAATCTTATGAAAGAGATTATTCGCAAAGCTGTAAAACAAGCATCACTTATCGTAGCATTGATGTTGTTGGCAACATCGGTGACGGGGTGTGTTGCGTACGGCGTTAGTCCACTGCTTCAAGCACAGAAGATTGCCGGGCCGACAAATTGATGGAGCCAAATTCAGATGTTGCTTGGAAATAAAACGGCGCTCACTTCGTGGGTGCCGTTTTTACTTATATAGAATATTCAGAAGAGATATTTTATCTATGAATGAAAGAAGAAAGCCACTGCAATTGGCCCGGACCCTAAATTTCATACACTAGCCTTGTATAATCCGCTACCGCGTATTATAACATTACATAGTAACTAAGTTCACATAGTTTAAATTTTCCCAAAATGAAATCATCAAAGCATCATGAAAAAAGCTTATAAATATATTAATAACACAGACAAAGAAAAGTCACGCCAAGTACTTTTGAATGAATATCATTTTACAACAGTAACAGCAGACTTGATCCTGGAGAAGTTTCCAGTGCTTAACAAGTCTTTAACAGAAGCATTACATCAGTGGTTAGATAACCGCAATGTTGCCGACACAGAAGTTGGAGGCTTGTCTATTAAGGAGATGCTGAAAATACATGGTTATCACTTTCTATTGGCGATAAAAGACCTGGGTATTTTATCAGATCCAAATCTAACGCCCGAACAATACAGTCGACTACGTGAGACTCTGAGCAAACCAATGGTTCTGAAATAATTGGATTTGATGCCGAGATTCTGGATTACGCTTGGCCAGTGTTCTGATACCAAATGCAACAGCGCCATTGATCAGAATTATACCGCGTTGCACGAGCCACACACAAACTTGCGAGCAACCAAGGCGACGTTGTATACTGTGAGTATTCATGCAACAGTTGCCATGACGCAACCTCGTTTATACACCATTAACAACATAATACACCTCATTATGAAACAACATCTTATCCTTGCTACGTTAGTCGCTGGCTTCCTAATCGGCGCATCCGCCTTGTCCGCATTCGCAACCGGTACTTGGACTCCTCCTTCTACACTACCGCCGGGCAATAATGTAGATGCTCCTATCAATGTCGGCACAGGATTACAGGAGAAGTTGGGATCACTGTTAATTGACAATAATTTCGGAATCCTAGGTAATCTGATTATCGCAACTGGAACTCCAGATACTGGTAAGGTACTAACCGCTGTAGACAATACTGGAACTGCTACTTGGACTGCGACAAGTAGTTTGGGAATCGCTGGTAATGCCGGATTTACGTCGCCGCAACTACCTTCATGTTCAGAAGGTCAAACCATTAGACTTCTTTCGGGCACATGGACTTGTGCTGATTTGCCTACAGGAAGTAGTGGAGGGAGTATAGCAAAGGCATACGGAACGACTCTTAGCACGCAATTTATTATAACTACCCCAACAAGTATGTCGTGGACCGACACAGGACTCGCTTTGACAGTCACACCTACCTCTGCGAGTTCCACCTTTGTGATCAATGCACACATGGTTGCAAGGAGTGGTTCAGCATCAGGCGACTGTCTTATCGGCTTATTTAAGAATGGCACCGCATTGATAGCACCATTTGCTTCGACTAATGGTGATGACTGGGATGCCTCCAGTGTAGGTGTTAGTGCCATTGATCGGCACGCTAGTCTGTCGCCCGTAACATATTCTATCAAGGTGACGAATGACCAAGCTGGCTCAAAATGTTTTATAAACCGCTCGTATGCTAGTCCACCATATCATGGCGTATCTACCATGACTGTCCTAGAGACTCAGTAATGTTCTCGGCTATTCACACAACACATCTGACAACGATACACCTATTAGCTCACACCACGACTTATTGCGTTGGCGGCTTCGGTATGGTTATGCATTTGCTTGCACCTATACTTGAGACATTCCCGACATAATCATAGGCGCTAGCCGAGTAACAATAACTCTTTCCTACGACCTGCTTTGCCTCATAGTTGTAAGTCAATAGCCCGTCGCCCTCGTAGGAAAAGCCTGCTCTGCCACTGACAAATATCTTATTTGAGCTTGTGTAGATATTGTACCCCCAAGCCTTATACGAACCGTCCGTGTAATTATCAGCATCATCTTTAGATTCTGGGAATTTGATCTTGACAGCGGCTAAATATGAGACCTTGCCGTTTATAGTTTGTTTCATGAAAAATGTCTCCAGAGAACTGATTGCAGGCACGGCTGGAGGTGTAATATCTGCATAGGCAGGAGCAGCTTCCCATGATTCAGCGAAATCACTATAAGCGCGTACACTGTAGTAATTTAGATTTCCCGACACGGGTTTTGTGTCGTTAAACTTAGTAACAGTCTTGCCGACTGTACCGATAAGCGACCAAGCCCCTGAAGGGCCTATACGTCTTTCAATCTTAAAACCGCTCTGTTTCGTGGAATTCGGAGTCCAAGAAATAGTGACTTTGCTTTTTGCTGCTGGACCAGTTGTCGATGTGACCCCGATTGGCATACCAAGAGGGGTCACACATTGACCTGTGGTCTGATTACCGAGGTCACTATTATTCTGTCCTTGGTTACCAGCATTATCGTAGTCTACCAATATGTAGCATATCGACTTATTGTATTCTATGGCTGGATCATTATCGCTGTACGAATACGTATGAGCATCGACTTGAGCAATAATATCGCCCAGACCACCCTCTTCACTAAGACCGCGTCGTATCTTGTAACCAGCAAGGCCTGACCACGCTCTTTCTCCGCCACTAATTGAGCTCCAATTTATTGTCACAACATCTCCAACAGCGTGTATAACAGTAATGCTAGCATTGAGAGGAGCAACCGTATCTGGTGGAAATGTTGTGTTGGAGTAGTCGGACGTATCGATGGAATTGGTAGCCGAAACACGATAATAGTATTTTATAGGCACATCAAATGGGCGCAGAACATAAGGAGGAGGAAGTGAATCCGTATAGGACGTCTGGCCATATGAAGCGGTGCCGACCTGTGACCAAATGCTTCCATCAGTCGAACGCTCTATATTGAAACTATCAGCGCCGTCAGAGTTATCTTTCCACGATACCAAGACCTGTAGAGGGCTGCTGTACGAAGGGGCTACAGGTAGGTAGCTTGAGGTAGCATCGCTTGGCGCTGCCAATGGTCCTCCAGTTACCAGCACCGCACTACCAGCATCGTTGTAGTTGTAATCAGTCATATTGTAAATAGTTCCAGCTGCTGCATTTGATATTGTCGGGCCGCCCGGAAGGACATGGATTATATAACCAGATTTATAAACCTCGATACTGCTTAACGAGCATGTTTCACCAGGATTGGTATTGAATTGCGTCTCTCCGCTCCCAAATGATACAGGAGTAGCACAACCGGCATCACCAGCACCAGCGTGATGATGCATGAGACCGACAATAGTTGGCGTGGAATCAAGCTCTACTCTTTTAGTTGACGAGGAATTGGCAACTGACGCTGTTACTGCTACCTGTGTGCTATTGGTAACTAGCAAGGACAAATGTGTGTGACTCTGTACAACAAATATAGCGCCTATTATAAGCAAGCCAATAAATGCAGATATCGACGCACCTACGGGTACGCCCCCCTGTGGGTTACTCATGAAAGTGGTTAATGATTAGATTAGTAATACTACGTATTACATTCTAATATATTCTGGACTAAAACACTACCTCCACACCCCCGTCACAATGTGACAGGGAACGCCTGTAAACCGTATTTGAACCAATTTAATGTTAGTGCACGTTCGGAATATCAGGTCTGGCCAAGACAAGTGTTGTGCGCGGAATCCGAATTATGCGTTCATCAGGGCCGCAACTGGCGGTCGCGGGCAGATGTGCTGCCGCGATCTCGGTAATGTCCGAGCCGATGATTGCAAAATCCCCGCCTTCAAGCTCGAATGTATCTGGACAACCACGAACAGCGGCAGTCCGCGCACCATTGGCGTGCGGATCGGGACCGAGCCGCCGCAGCGTTGTCAGCAACCATGGCAGATTCACTACCGGTTGTTTGTGATTCTGTACTAACCATGTAGATTCCTGTTAGAACAAGCGCGGCCATAATCAGGATTAGTATGAGCAACAAATATGGTGTGTAAGACTTCGTTTTGATTGCTCCGGAAATGAAATTGTTCCTCCCTTCATCTCCGATACGGCGTCCGCATCCCTTACAGAATTTAGCGTCCTCGGCTACATGCGTTTCACAATGTTTGCAATACATGTTGATTGTGTGATTATTTTAGTAATGTTGGATTCAGGATGCCTAATCAACTCGATCAAGCATTCCGAGCGGCAAAGCAACAATCCATGAATTTGATGAAGTCTTTGTCCTGAAGCGGTTTGTTTTTCTCGAAAACGGCGCGCGGTATCGGCAGCGAGAAAAAGTCACGCACATCTTTTCGTAAGCCATCCATTTTGACGAAAACACCTGCTTTGATAGCGCGGCGGACAATATCCAAATGAACAATCACTTGGTTTACGAAAATCTCCTCCTGTGCGGTGACCGGTGTTTTGTTCAAATCCACATCGGCTTCCAACACACGCACCAACTCAGGGTTGTGAAATGGCAGCGACCAGATTTCTCTGTATTGGCCACTAATTGCAATATAGTTGGCGACACGCCTTGCACGTTCATCTTTCCAAAGTGAATACGCGGTAAATCCAAGCCCGCCAATAATGCCGAGATTCTGGATCACGCTTGGCCAGTATTCTGATACCCAATTCAACAACGCCATTGAGCAGAATTATACCCCGGTGCGCGAGCCACACACAAATTTGCGAGCAACCGGCGCGGCGTTGTATAATAGACTTATGATGGACATACTGGATAATTTCCAACCGCCAAGAATCGAGGCGCATCACGGCAGACTAGCTACTATTCTCGCGGTGATTATCATTTTCGGCACTGTCGCAGGTGTCGCTTATGTCTATCTGAAGACAGAGGCCGTACCAGAGCAGCCAGCCATACCAGCCGAAGGCATCCGCGAGAAAGTTCTACGCGCCATATGTAGCGTGTCAGCTAGTCCGCCCGATACTGTAAAGCGGGTTACACACGACATTTCCTCAGTCTCGCCAGTATCCAGTTCCACTCGTTCACGCATCATTAACAAAATAAACACTTCATTATGAAAAAACATCTCATCCTTGCCTCATTAGCCGCTGGTTTCCTAATCGGCGCTTCCGCTTTGTCCGCATTCGACAACAAACTGACACCACTTGAAGTATTAACCAAGTCCGATTATTATGTATCTAAATTACCAGCAGAGTGCAGAAATGGGTGGGGTTATTCATTTGCTTGACGACAAGCGTGGATATGCTAAACTGTAGCTACCATCGCCGTAAGGCGTCAACAGGCCTCGCAAGAGGTCTGTAAACATATATAGAATGTACTTCAAAGATTTTGATAAGTGGAATATCGTCAAAAAACAAGTCCATACCGATGAAAGAAAGGTGAGTATTCGTGCCGGAGAAATTCGCTGGATATCCTGTGGTGTGAATGTTGGCAGTGAAATCGATGGCAAAGGTGAATCTTTCACCCGACCAGCACTTATCGTCCATGTCGTTGGTTCAGTCCTTGCACTAGTCATACCACTTTCTACAAAGATCAAACAAGTCGCTGGTTATATACCATTTGAATTCCAAGGAAAACAAACTTCTATTTGTATCCACCAGATGAGGATAGTCTCACAAAGACGAGTCTTGGCGCGTAAAGGAAGAATTTCGGAAAACAGGCTTAAAGAAATTAAATCAGAAGTCAGAAAGTTTTTTGATTTTTAAGATTCTCGCACCCCGCCCCAAAAAATCGGCAACCATCGCCAGCAAAAACAATAGCGAGGGCGAACGGAGTCCTTCCCCCACACCCCCAGTCCTCCGTTCGCCCTCACCTCATTTTTCCGGATTTTCCG
>CAIVGA010000053.1 GCA_903905325.1 uncultured bacterium | reverse complement strand
TACCAATACAGGCTAACACAGAATCGTCATTTCAGACTGCTTAAATTACCATTAACTCCTAATTTGCCAGATGATTCCGTGTTTAGACTCACTAAGGAGGAGTATAGCAGTATCAAATCTTCGATGTCACAAGTTGTGACATCGAAGATTTTAGAAAGAACACACCATAAAGGCGGAAGAATACGGCCACCAATTGTCTTCACAGAAGAAGGCCTCAACGCCATTCATGTATTCCTCCGAAGATTCGTCACAATTGAAAAATTTGAGAATTAACATATACTCTCTTGTTAGAAATCAAAAAGATGATAAACTCGTACAGGAGCAAATATTTGCGCCGATCGGATAGCGGCTATTCCAGCGGACTGTAAATCCGCGGCCCATTGGGCATCGGGGGTTCGAGTCCCTCTCGGCGCACACGAGAATTTTACACACAAAAGTCCGCCGTCAAATTTCATTGTGGCGGTTTTTTTGTTTTTCTCCACTATTCCATTTTTACTCCACCACCGTCCTTTTTAGTTGAGCGGGTATTTTACATACAATATCGTAAGTGATTGTGTCACAAAGCTTCGCGAATGAACTAACAGAATTTGGATCTCGCGTTCGATTGCTTATAATAAGAACTTCATCACCAACACGTATTTTTGAAAGTGGCCCATGTTTCAAAATGAGTTCGTGTGAGACTGCAGTTATATCTATAACCGCGATATTCATGCTAATACGCCCAATAATATGACAAGGTTTATTATCTACCAAAACGACTCCACAGTTAGAAAGTCTGCGATCTAACCCTTCAAAGTAGCCAACCGGTATTGTAGCAATAACCATGTCTTTGGAAGCCATAAATGTTCTGCTATAACCTACATGTCCACCACGTGTTAACTGTTTCACTCCTGTGATTATAGTTTTCATTGACAATACAGGTTTGAGATTTAAATGATCTACTGTAGAACCGTCTCCTGACAATCCGTATAACCCGATACCAAGTCGTGATACATTGGCATCAATATCTTTTGAAAGACGATGTCCATCGGTATTACTAAAATGATAATATTTTAAAGCAGGGAAGGTTATCTTGAATTGTTTCACCAAATTATTCCAAACATTTATTTGACTCTCAGTGAATGTTTCGTCTATATTGTCAGCATCACTCAAATGAGAGCAGATACCTTCCAAGATAATATAAGGTGTCCTTTTGATAAGTTCGATAGCTTCTGGTATTTCGCTCGGCATAATTCCTTGACGGTGCATGCCGGTATCAATTTTCAAATGAATGAGACGATTGTGCCTCGATGAAATTAAAGGAAGTGAAAGTTTTATTCTATTACTCCAACTTAGTTTTCCTTCATGAAAATTCCATGTTGGATCTTCTCTTTTACATAACTCACGCAACATACTCATGTTCGTCACAGTATATGAAGTATTGCATCCAGAAGTTTTGATAATGGTCTCCGGTCGAGTATATCCAATAATTAGAATATGGGTTTTTATACCATGTGAGCGTAGAACCATAGCTTCAAAGAAAGAATCTACGACAAAGAATGGAATATATGCTTTTCCTTCAGCACTTCTTCTTTTGTTCTCTTTTTCAAGAATCCTAGCTACTTCTACAAGACCATGACCGTAGGCATTACTTTTTAATACAGGTGCAATACCGTCTTGTGGGGCAAGTTTTCTAAACTCGTTGAGGTTGTTGATGAGGTGACTAGCCGATATTTCCACGTCAATAAGTGGCTCATAAGAAGAATGTCGACTGAATAGCCTATTTATAAGGCTTTTGATCATGAACTCATTTTAGGCTTCTATTTGGTGTAAGTCCAGCCGTTTGGGTATGTGCGTGACATATTTGCGTGAGTGTTGACACATATCATATTGTGTGATAGGGTCAAATTAATGAAGTATAGCTTCATTGTTCGGTCTTTGATAGGTGAATAAGGTAAAACGAGGCTAAAATAAGTCCTCAAATAGTGTGTTCAAAAAGGGAGAAGCGAAATGAAAACGTTGAATAATTCGGTCAAAGTAGTCTTGGCAGTATTGATGTTGTTCGGTCTGTTCGGCTCGAACTCGAACGTCGGCGCGCAGTATCCTGTGGGTAACGGTCCCGGAATTCCTTCGGGTCAGTCCAACTATGTCGCCCTCATAAAGAACGAGGCGGCACTTTTGAACTACCAATACGGCCGTGTCGTTCGTGGCTATATGTCTGTTCAGTCGGATAACTTCGACTGGTCTGTACCAAATATGAAAAATTGGGCGGACGCAGTCGGCACTGGTGCTGAAGATGTGATGACCAAGTTACTCCTGACTCAGCTTAATTGGCGGCTTACGTCGTCAGTAGTGGAGGCGGATGGGAACGTCTGGTTGTATGATGAAAATAATAATGTCATCTTCGCGGGTTACTCGAAGATGGGTTTCTCATCGGCGACGTCTAAACCATCATTCAGTTTGTCACCACAGGTGGTGCCAATTTTGAATGCAGTTACGTCTGCAAACTTGCAGACGCTTGACCTAAATGGAATCGTGGTTGGCTCGGTTCCACTTCAGATTACGCCACTAGGCCAAGCAGACTTCTGGCCGACACAGGCTAATTCGATCAACGGCAAAATCCAGGTGCAGTTTGCCAATGGGTTTTGGTGGAGTTATTCATTGTCTGATCATGCCAATGACGTAGTAGTGGTTGATTCCGGCAAATCAAATGTTCCGTTTGTTTTCGATGGACATTACACGTACAAGGACTCAGATGCCGTTAAGGGAATTGTGGAGATTGTCGTAACGGAGACCTACTACGACCCAACCGTCTATCTAAACTTTGCCGAGGGGCATAAGGTGTCTGTCGACGCTGTTGGGATTATCTGGGTCAACGGAAAATGTATTCGTGAATACCCGTCGGAGTTGACGTTAGTGCGTGTTAGCGACGGCTTCACGAAAGTAATAAAGCTCACCGATCGAACAGCGACGCATGGTGATATTGGAGCAGGTGAGTGGCGTGGGACGTTTAAATGGAATAAATACGGGCTCAACTACTTGCCACTTAATAACGGCAAGGGGTAATTCTCCATTCGGGCTTGGTAGGTGCGGGTGCGCTAGGTCGAGGGGTGCACTTGCGCCCCCCGGCCTTTTTTGTTAGAGTATTGGCTCAAACATTAAACATATGTCACAAGCCCAACTTATACGACTTCATAACAAATCTACTGGCGAGACTTATTTTACTCGTAAAAACAAGAAGCTTGTTGAACGTAAGATAGAACTCAAGAAGTACAGTGCCAAGCTTCGCAAGCACGTTACATTCAAGGAGGCTAAGAAATAAGCTTTTACTGCGGAATTAATTTTTTGCATGAGAGATAAAAAGAGGGTAGTATAGTCATACCCTCTTTTTAATGGGCGATTAGTTTATATCTTAGGGGGCTTGACAGGGCGATTAGTTTAGTGGTAGAACTGCGGTCTCCAAAACCGCTGACGGAAGTTCGATTCTTCCATCGCCCGCCAATGAAAAAACTTTACAAAATCCTCATACAATCTATCCCAGTCTTAATCATGATTGGTTTGATTCCTCTTATAAAAAATGACTACATTTTGACATTTTTATGTATCCTTATTATTGCTGGTGCACTCGCACTCAAGAATGAGAAAAATGATTTTGTTTTTCTCGCTGCAGGTTTTTTTATTATGATTATTTGCGAATCAATTTTCATATCGACTGGAGTTGAAACTTTTATGAGACATAGCTTACTGAATATTATGCCCTTATGGCTTCCTGTTCTATGGGCATATGCTTTTGTGGCGATGAGGAGGTTTATTAAAATTATAGAGGGGTAGTCAAAGTCATTCCCCTCGCCGAATCAGTCTTGATAGTGGTATAATTTATCCTGTAAATATCCTCATATCATGATTCACCCAACTTTCGAAGGTCGCGAACCTGTACATAGTCCTAGTGAAGAATTGGCACGCGTGCGTGCGACAGCGGCTGAGCACCATCTCCAAGCAGAAAGAAATGGCGAAAAAATCAGTGAGCACATAGCAGCCAAACATACGCTTGATCATTATGCCCAAACCAAACATCACGAAGTTTTGTCACCAGAATTTGCACTCAAAGATCATGAAACCACTGAGATTGTATTAGAACTTACTCCAGAAACTCATGATAAACAAATCGAGGCACTGATTGGTATTATTCAAGAAAAAGGTATAAGAAACGCCATGCACGTTGTTGAGAAAATGAATAATCCGCATCTTTTGGATGACTTTCATCGTTTTCTTGTGCAATTTATCGCTTCTGGTCAGCCTATAATTGGTCTCAAAGAAAGTGATCCGTTGTGGAAACCGCTTCATATGACACTTTTCGAAGTTTCTTTACCAGATGCAACAGAAGAAGAAAAGAAAAAAGAGGTGAGTCAGCTTATTTCTGGTATGGAACAATTTTATGCTGGAATGCTTTCTATTATTGACGACACCAAACATCCTGGATGGTTTACTATAGAAATAGCAAAAGCCAACGGTAGTGATGAATTTATTTATTATGTCTCGGTACCAACTTCACGCAAAGAATTATTCGATAAACAGATTTTGGCAATTTTTCCATGTGCGCACGTACACGAGCACAAGGATGATTATAATATTTTCAATACAGACGGCGCCTCAGCAGCTTCTTATGCAAAGCTCGCCAAGCATCCACTTTATCCGCTAAAGTCGTACGAAGAATTTGATGTTGATCCACTTAGCACTGTTCTTAATAGTTTTTCAAAGATAGATAAGGACGGTGAAGGTGCTGCTATACAGCTTGTGGTCGGAGCACGTAAGGGATATTACTCAAAAGAATGTAGTAAAGCTCTAGAAAAAATTCGTAAAGGTAAAAAAGTTAGCGATGCACTAAAGGAGGTCGATCATTCAATCGGTGTGGCAGTTGCCAAGGATATGTTGTCAATATTCAAGAGTCAGGAAAAAGTTGATAAAGAAAAAGAAGATGAAGTAAAGCGTGCTGGTGCTCTTGATCAAGCTGTCATAGAGCAATTTACACGTAAACTCAAAAGTCCTTTTGTTTCGGTTAATATTCGAGTGGCAACTTCTGCTGCCACAGAATCTGAAGCTCACGGACTTCTACGAGATATTGAATCTAGTTTCAACCAATTTGAGCACGGTCATGGTAATAAAATTGAATGGAAAAAGGCTGACAAACACAAACTTGAAGAAGTACTCGAGCAGTTCTCACTACGAACATTTGAAGAAAAAGAAGCTATGACACTCAACCTTGATGAAATTACATCTTGCGTGCATTTTCCAGCAACCAATGTTCACTCCGCAGCTCCTCAGCTCAAGCAATCTATGGCTGGCACTGCTCCGGCACCTCTCGATATTCCAAAGGAGGGAACCCTTATCGGTATTAATAATTTTCGAGGTCAAGAACAAAAAGTCTTTATTTCACCAGAAGATCGTATGCGTCACTTTTATGTCATTGGTCAGACTGGTACCGGTAAGACTACTTTGCTCAAGAATATGATTATTCAGGATATTCAGGCCGGTAAAGGTGTTTGCTTCATAGATCCGCACGGTTCTGATGTTGTAGATATTCTCGCGTCTATACCACCAGAACGTTATGACGATGTTATTTATTTTGATCCAGCATCGGTAGACAGACCAATGGCTCTAAATATGCTCGAGTTTGATCGACGTTTTCCAGAGCAAAAAACTTTCGTAGTCAATGAAATGTTTAGTATTTTCCAGAAACTTTACGGTGCTGTACCAGAGTCCATGGGTCCGATGTTCGAACAGTATTTCCGTAACGCAACTATGCTTGTTATTGAAGACCCAGATACTGGTTGTACGCTTCTAGATGTTTCGCGTGTTATGTCCAACAAAGCCTTCCGTGACCTCAAGCTTTCACATTGTAAAAACCCTGTAGTTGTTCAGTTTTGGAAAGAGATCGCCGAAAAAGCTGGCGGTGAGGCATCTCTTGCAAACATTGTGCCATATATTACTTCCAAATTTGATGTTTTCTTGGCGAATGAAGTCATGCGTCCGATCATTGCTCAAGAAAAATCTTCATTCAATATGCGTGATGTGATGGATAAGCGCAAAATCTTGCTGGTAAATCTTTCAAAGGGTCGCCTCGGTGATATCAACTCACACCTCATCGGTCTTATTCTTGTAGGAAAAATTTTGATGGCCGCTTTGTCGCGAGTGGATTCTTTTGGAAAGGATATGAACGATTTCTTCCTATATCTCGACGAGTTCCAGAATGTCACTACTGATTCTATTGCAGTTATTCTCTCTGAAGCTCGTAAATACCGTCTCTCACTCAATCTTGCTCACCAGTTCATCGCTCAGCTTGAAGATAAGATCAAAGATGCTGTTTTTGGTAACGTTGGCTCTATGGCGGTGTATCGTGTTGGTTCCGAAGATGCAGAATTTTTAGAAAAACAATTTACTCCTACGTTTACAGCAAAAGATCTTATTAATCTCAATAATTATGAATCGTACGTAAAACTTCTTGCTGGTGGCCGTCCAGCCAAACCTTTTAGCATGCGTCATGTAGCACCAAAGAATGGTAATATGGAGCAAGTTGACAAGCTTCGCGAACTTTCCTCACTGACATTTGGTCGTGACCGTGCTAGGGTTGAAGAAGAAATTATGGAGAAGTATAATAGTGGTAAGCAGATAATAAAATAATTACCAATTAACGCTTAAAATATGGCCGATCAAACAAAAGTAGAAACATCAGTCGTTGATACAGAGGTGATTGAAGCCCAGTATGGATTTGATCTCAAGAAAGCCTTGAATACAAAAGGTTTTGTGGAATTTTTGGTTGCGAATCCTGATGTAAAAGAGTCTGATATGACCAATGCTGAGTTGCTTGGAAAAAAGTTTGAAACGTTTGAAATTAAAGATAAGGTTGCAAAAGGATTGAAGGAATTATATGGCGGACAAATAAAGACCGAGATGGGTATTACTCTCGATTCTCAAGAACTTACTCTTATTGATAAACATATTGAAAAAATTGCAATTTCAAATCCTGAGAAATTACAGGATTTATTTGATCAGCAAACTATGTTTACAGAGCTTCCCAAACAGGTTAAAGGTTTGGAGGATGAATTTACAAAGTTGGCTAATGTTGATGTGCTTGGTGGTCGGCTAAATGAATTTATTAAAGATAAGGCCAATTTGGACCTTACTGCAAATTTTAGGGGTGTTGTTGGTGGATCAAAATTTGTGTTCAAAACTATTAGGGGTGGTTTTAAAATGGTGATAGGAAATAAGGAAGAATCTAGTCAAATGGACGAAGTAGGTCAGGCTCACAAAGAACTTAATGCAAAATTTGGTAAATTCAAGGAAAAAAGTGTTGGTAAAGTTACCAGTGAGGTAGAAGCTGGTATAGCAGAAATTGAAGCGACAATAGCAAAAATTACTGATTTACAAAAAATGAAAGAGGGTAAATTAGAGTGGTTCGGAAAGTTGAGAAAGACGTTGCTTTCTGAAGCTGGGCAGATAAATGGCTTATCGGCTTTGATACATGAGAAGGTTACGGAAAAGTTCAAAGGTTTGCTTAATGATAATGTAGAAAAAACGGTTAAGTCTTTGGAGTCTGCTCAAGAGCTTCTTGAGAAGTATAAAACTGTAGCAGAGAAATCAGAAATGGGTATTAATCCATTTAAATCTGGGAAAGATGAGCAAATGACACAACGCTATATTGACTCAGATTTTACACAGGTTATTGGCAGTGAACTCAATAAAGCTATTCGTGGAACATCGCTTGGCGATAATGCTTTGACAAGATTGGAAAATGCTCTTAAGCCGATTATAGAAAAGAAGAAAATAGGTTCTAATGAAAATGATAAGGCTTTAGAAGTCGTCATAGATTCTTTGAATAGTGTAATGGCTGGACTTCCTATGACTAATGAAGGAAAAGCAAAGAGATTTTTATTGAACCACATTTTATCCAATCTAACCGTTAAAAAATAATATGAGTGCAGATCCAAAGAAAATTGAGTCCCTTTTAAAAGAAAATAAATATGATGAAGTTCGTACTCTTATTTCTGAAATAGCTGCAGAAAAAATGTCTGATACTGAAAAGGGTGAATCTTTTGTAGACATTGCGTCTGTTTATATGGGTATCATTAATAGTATCAATTTGGAATATCGCGATGCTCTTGCTGAAGCTATTGCAAGTATGAAAGCTATAAACAGTGCTGAAGCAAGTATGGGTGACAAGATAAAGTTGGCCACGGTTAGACAAGGTTTGGGAATGAAATAGAGGTATAATGGTTCCATGGAACCCATTACTTCATGTGAGCCTTTAGCTTCAAAAATACGACCGCAAACTCTGAAGGATTTTGTGGGGCAAGAACATATTGTCGGTGGAGGAGATATTAGTGGTGGTAAAATTGGTAAGAGTGCGAAATCCGCAGGGCCATTATGGAAGGCAATCAAGGACAAACATCTTTTTTCTTTTATACTTTGGGGACCTCCTGGAGTTGGTAAGACGACTATCGCACGTATATATGCGAGAGCCTTGGATGCGCGACTTTATGAATTGTCGGCAGTTTCGGCTGGCAAGGATGATATCCGCAAAATTATCGAAGAAGCAGATACATTACTCGAACGTCGACCAAAGCTTCTTTTCCTGGACGAAATTCATCGTTTTAATAAAGCGCAACAAGATTTTCTTTTACCATATGTGGAAAGTGGTAAGCTCACTTTGATCGGCGCAACTACAGAAAATCCTAGTTTTGAAGTTATCTCTGCACTTTTGTCGCGATGTCGAGTTTTTGTTTTGAAGAGTTTGAGCGAAACTGAGCTTGAGAAGATTATCGTGCGTACAAAAATAAAAGTTC
>CAIVGA010000052.1 GCA_903905325.1 uncultured bacterium | reverse complement strand
TGCAGACTCTTGAGAAACATGCACTATTCCCTGTTTAACCAATTCTAGCATAGCTAGAAAACTTACTATAACATTTACACGGTTTTCTTTGTGTTCCTTTGTAAATTCTTTGAAACTCATACGCAAATGCCCAGTTATACGTGTAGTGAGTGTGCCGATCATCTCTTCTAGACTTATAACTTTTTTGACCACAGCTTGAGGTAAGTTTTCTTTTTTAGGAAGTCTGTTTATGAGATCAAGTAAAGATAGTCTGGTGTTTTCAAGACTATAGTTAGGATTCGGTACGAATACCGGAATTGCTGGCAAAGATTGTGATTGAGCAAAAATAATATCCTTTCCAAACAATTCACCAACGCCAAGACTGGCATCTTTGATACGTTTGTAGATTTTGAGTCTAATTTCAAGACTATGAATATCACCTTTTTCCTCTTCTGTCAGATTCAAGTCTGGTAATAATGACTTTGATTTTATGAGTAGTAACGTAGAGGCTATAAGAATAAAATGTGCTGATTCCCCCATTGGCATATTTTCAAATTGACTTATATGAGCGATAAAATCATCTGTAACCTTCGCCAACGAAACGTCACTTATCAAAAGTTTGCGCTTTTCTATAAGATCAAGAAGGAGGTCAAGTGGCCCTTCGAATCCTGTGGTTTTGACTGTGAATGACATGTTAGCTTAATGATAAAAATTGGTTTTGTCTTACAATTATAACTTATAGAGCTCCTTATCACCAAGCCTAATATTTTCAGTTCCGCTAGCCTTTATATTGTCTCCAAAAAATGATAATGATGATGTTGCAATAATTTGGATTGTGTTTGAATCTATTTCGATAAAATTAATTACGCAATTTAAGTCAGGAAGGTTCTTTACACCCCGCACCCAAAAGTCACTAGCCAACATATATATTCCCATATCCAAACAGGCGGATAGGTTTAATGAATTTTGAATTCGTACCACTTTCCTATCAACGAAATCAGAATATGATTGTGCACCGAGTAAAACTTGAATATTCATAGCTAGTGTACCTAATGCCAGAGTTATAATTGAAATCAAAGCCACATAACCATTTTTATTAAGCTTAGTTCTCATAGTATTGATGAATATTATAAAGATCCTTGTAGCCTTGGTCAGAAATCATATAAATTGATCTCATAAAAACAACAAGCAAAATTGAAAGTAAACTAACGTATATCACAACTTCAATAAGCGTCATTCCACCCACGATTACAGGTACTTCACTCCTCCACCAAATTTTATAAAAAATTAATTGCATATATCGTTGAAGAGTCATGGGCTAATATGTATACCGTTCTTCCATCACAAGTCATTGACTGTGGTTGAACTGGTAAATGATATGTTTGTATCAAATTTGGTGATGAAGACGAAATTGACGATGAATTTGTGTATATTTGTAATTCTTTACCACTTTGTCTTGTCGCAAGAAAAATATTATTCCTATCTTGAATTATTCCATAGATACCACCAGGAATATTTACCGAAGCCTGATCTGATAACATGGCATTTGAAGTACTAGCCAAATAAAATAATTCGTGATCACCGGTAATATCATAACCTCCAGATGTTCTACCGAAAGCTAAATTAGCTTCGAATGTTGATACAACTTTACCCTCTTGACGATTCCAGCCAGAAGGTGCAAATGCTGAAATAATATTATTATTCATATCTATCAATCTAAGTTGATTTTGCCCTGCAGATGATACATAAATTATATTTTCATCAGAACTTATATCGTCAACTTTGTTTCCAATCTCTAGTGAGCTTATGGCTCTTGGATTATTTGTATCCGAAACATCGATTACGGAAAATTCTGGACCGTCCCATTTTTCAGTTCCTAAATAGATATGATTATTGTGATACCCAATGGCCGTCGCATAGGGTAAAGTTGCGGTTGCGTATGGTAATGGTAATTGAAACTTATTTTCTAATAATAACGATGTTGGGCTATTGTGTGAAATGATTTGAAGTTGCCCAACAGTACTTGCTGCAGCTGAATAAATATATTTACCTACAATAGAAAATGTTGCTATCCCCGGACCAGTATTTATCGAGGTGATAATTGCTGGTTTTTGTGGATTAGCTATATTCACAAGATATAGATCGGGATCTGATGCTTGAGTTGAATCAGTAGCAATATAGGCTATATTATTCCTTACTTCCAAATGTGTTAGGGGTTGAGTGGCCGGAATCGGTAAAATTATCTGAGTAAAAGTCGGCGTATCGGGAGAACCATTGATGAGACTAGCACCGTAATCTACTGTGCATAATGCATTTTCACTAACATCAATACTATTTTTTTGAAAAAATTTTGAA
Organism: uncultured bacterium; assembly: GCA_903905325.1. Taxonomy (GTDB): domain Bacteria; phylum Patescibacteriota; class Minisyncoccia; order Phycocordibacterales; family PALSA-1337; genus C7867-002. Next base: position 1,329 of record CAIVGA010000052.1, on the reverse strand, counting down.
TATACAGCTATAAGATTAAGTCCAGTAAAATCTGTCTCAAAAAATTTGTTTCCATATAGCCTAGTAGAACTAGTCACACTCATAGTGACATTTGTGCCATTTTCATAATCTGAAATCATGCCAGAACGTGTATGAGCACGCGTGACTAAAGTATTCGACATTGCTGATGAGTCAACGAGAAACGAAATAAATATTGTAGCCAATGAAATCGCTATTAGAACATCTATTAATAAGTATCCTTTACTTCGCACAAAAACTTTACTATTTTTAGTGCACATTTTGTAGCATCTTAGACATACCATAAATTGGCATCATTATTGATAATGCTATGCACCCAACTATTCCACCCATGCCGATCATCAAAATTGGTTCAATTAGTGTTGTGGATTTTCTTAACACAGCTTCAATATCACGCTCTATCATGCAGGCAGATTTGATAAGAGCAGAACCGAGTCCACCCGAACCTTCTCCAGCGGAAACAATGGACGCCACATAAGGTGGTATTTTATTGTTTACAAACACAGCAGAAATCCTACGACCATTGGCTAATAGAGATATACCTTCTGTAAGTTTTACTTTTAAATTTATAAGAGTAATCAAAGAAAGTGAATTTTCATAGGCTTTGTCGACCGACATTCCCGCTGAAATCAACGTGCCCAAAGACCTTAGAAAAATTGTGAGTGAATATGTATATATTATGTTTCCAACAATCGGTACACTTGTAATAAAGTAATGATAATATTTCCTTACACTAAATATTTTTTTATACGCCGACAGACAAACAATAACTAAGATCGGTGTACTCACTAATACCCAGAATCCTAGATACAATATGTGATCTGATATAAACATGACAACTTTTGTAATTGCCGGTAAATCAATTTTCATTCCAACGAGCATAGGTATAATTTGAGGCATTACACCACGGACCATGCCTATTGTTAACAAAACTGTGAATAATCCAATTATTAGTGGGTACGTTAGCGCAGATAAACACTTTTTAATTAATTCATTTTCGCGTTCTAACAAATCCCGAGAGGTGCCAAGAGAATCGCCTAAAAGTGCTGATTTTTCTCCATATTCTATGATGCTTGTCACTGTTTTTGATACTCCAATACGCATACTTAGAGACTTATATACCGGCATACCAGACTCCACGTCATCTATTACACGAATGAGATCAGAGGATATTTTTTTTGATAAACTATTTTGAACTAACTTTAATGATACATTAATCGGTAAACCAGCAATCACGTATGTGTGTAAGCTATCTAGAATCAGAATTATTTCAGTTTTTTTCCATTTCTTTCTTTTCATAATATTTTTTAT
>CAIVGA010000051.1 GCA_903905325.1 uncultured bacterium | reverse complement strand
CAAGAAAAAAGATGGCGCCTGTAGAATACAGAAATCATCTTTTGTCTAGAGTAGGTTAGGGGGTTTCTAAAGTGTCTACTAAAAGGGGTACGTATCAAACGGCAAGATTTCACCCCTCGAAAAGCTGCTCAACAGAGCGGTTTTTCGTTTGTGAGGCCGGCACTGTTTACCTGCAAAATCTGAAAAGTTGGTAAACACTGGTAAACAGTTAAACACTCATTTCGTTCATATTTTAATTCGTACATTCTTGTTCGAGTCCAATGCTCGTTTCTGGCTATTCTGACAGCCTTGAGGGGGGATATAGATATATGTCGTGGTATAATATTTCTGTTAATATTAACTTAACATATTTATATGGACGTCGTACTATTTATCGTTGGTATATTATTTCTCTGGAAAGGTTCGATGAAGATTTCAAAAAAAGCCGAGCCGTGGCCAAAATCAAAAAGATCTGGCCGTATTATTGGGGGAATCTTACTCATTCCGTTTATTTTCTCATTAACGTACGGTGTTATAATCGGTTTTTCTAGCGTTTCTAATATGAACAATAAAGCGCCACTGTTCCAATCTCTTGCTATAGGATCTCCTTATATAAACCAGCAATATGGATTTCAGATTGTCCCACCTAGTAATTGGATAGTCGTGCCAGCCAGTGCTTTAAAAAATGAAGACCCGTCTAACGGAAAGATTGTTGAATTCTTTGATAATTACAATAATGTGCAGGGTGTTATGACTGTTAGCTTAATGCCTATACCTACAATTATGTCTACACCACAACTAACCAATTCACAATTAGATCAATATATAAATAATACAGTAAAAGACTTACAAAGTGCTCCAGGTTATTTGTCTGCAGATAGTTACAAAGTTGCATCGAGCACTGGCACATTATATTTCATAGAATCAAAAATAAAAATGACTAAAGGGAGTGGTGTAGAAGATATTTTGCAGAGGTATGTATTAGGTAAAAATAATCAGTTGTATTTAGTTTCTGGTGGAAGTGATGATGTTTTGTGGCCATCTTTCAAAGGTAAAGTGAATAATTCCCTATTAAGCTTTTCACTAAATTAATATGAGTTTGAGTATAGTATTTGTGATTGCTACATATTGTATTCTTTCTATTGCGCATTCCTGCTAAATCTGATATATTACATACGTGCCTGTGGGCGCAAGCCCCGTTCAGCTAAGGTATTCCTAAGCTGAAGGCAGGCATAACAAAGGTACTGCCTTCGGGCGGTATTTTTGTTTCTACTCATCTTCTATACCATCCGTGAAGAACTTCTGTTGTCCCTGTCTGAACTTTGAATATGGCATTACGCTCCAGAAAGTGATATTACCGTCACCAACTTTTCGGAGGACTGCTCGTACCTTGATCTGTTTTTCTCCAACTATTGCTACAAGTCCCCAATACTGAACTTCTTTCATTGGAATGGAACCGTTTAGTGCAGATGGTTTACCGATAGGGGTGAGAAGTTTACGATATTCTTGGATCGTTCCTGATTTCTTGATGATGTCGAGCGCAAGTGGCAACAGACTAAACTTTAACATCTGTTCGCGCTTATTTCGTTCGCGGCGCGCCGAGAATTGAAGATGATGGAACCCATCCGAGTTTAAAATCACTTCCGTGCGGAAGTACGAATTATGGATACTTTTCTTAGCAGTGTATATCTGCTTGGCCTTCTCTTTTCTTTGATTGAAATGATTTATGTCTGGTTCCATGGTTCAATATCATATCGTCTAATTTCTTTTCTGTTAAGTGTCTGGACAACATGCAAATAGAAACTTACTGATCTTAATCATTGTGATATGATTGATATATGAAATTCAATGGACAAGGTGGAGAACAAGACCCGATTAGGAAAGAATTAAGCAAAGCAGAAGCCGAGGGAAAGACTTTGGAAAAAATTCTCGAGGAGATGAGAAGAATCCTCGCTGCTCAAGAGGCTAAAAGTTCAGAAATTGTAGAGTTATCAACGATAATTGAAGGTTTATGTAAAAAAACCGACATTCTTATTGCGGAAGACAAAGCTAAGTCTACTGTGGTGCTTGAATCGGAGGAAGAATACAATGCGCACGTTTCAAGAAGAGACAGGATTCAAAAGATATATGAACTTCTTTCTCAGCTTGATTTAGAGAGAGATAATCTAGATCTACAATTATTAGCAATTGAAGGTGAATTTGAAATGATTGATGAAGAGGCGAAGAGACACTACTAAACCGTTGGTGTTGGTGGTGTCTGTGGTGGAAGCTTGTCAAACGGTCTCTTCACGGCAAAGTAATAGATAATTGCACCAATGGCTTGGGTCAAACATATAACGATGATCCATTAACGATGATCCATGCTATTTTATGATCAATATTTTTTGTTGCGGCGTGAATAAGCATTCTGATCCAAAGTATTATTCCGAGAATTCCTAGAGTCATCATAAAAAGCCATAGGAAAATAAAAACCCAGAAAAAACCGCCGATTGCACTACCAATAGCGTTGCCAAACTGCTCACATGGAATTATTTGGCCATTCATTCGGCAGACGGCAGCTGCGTGTACAATAAGTGGAAACATGTTTTTAATTTTTAACCTTTTTACTTTATAAATAAATATCGAATGCCCAAACTCCTGCGCCGAGGACCAATAATGAGACAGCCATTACCAATAAGACCAAATAATAGTTAACACCATCTGTGAGAAATGCTTTCTTTTGAGCCCTTTCGAATGTTCGCACAAGGAGATCTAGAGAAACAAAGAGTGCTGCTCCTTGGGTCCATAGGCCAATGATTAGTAATATACCCGCAACGCCCTCCAATATAGCGATTAGCTTTTTTACACTTCCAGCTGAGGAATTTTTCATCTCCCGGAAAGCCCAGTGTAGGAATATTACTCCTAGAATTATACGAATAAGAAATGGTGCCAAAAGCTCATACTGAAACAAATGTGGAAATAGTGATAGCATATAAATATATTAGATAATAATTAAGTTTTATAGGGATTCGTCCTATTATGTGATAATAATATAGATATGATAGCAAAAAAACGCGAAATATGCCTAATTCTCGATAATATACGTAGTGTGCATAATGTTGGATCGATTTTTCGTACAGCAGATACACTTGGTATCAGTAAGATTTATTGTTTAGGCACGGCACCGGTTCCCGTTGATAGGTTTGGTCTTAAGCGTAAAGATTTTGCCAAAGTTTCGCTTGGTGCGGAAAAAAGTGTGGCTTGGGAACATGTTGAAGATAGTGGGGTGTCTAGCGATAATAAAAATGTTAATAGGCTCATGGCCACGTTAAAAAAAGAAGGTTTTAAAATAATTGCTCTAGAACAATCGCCTCGATCGGTGGATTATAAGAAAGTAAAAATTGGTGTAAGCAAAAAAAGGGGTGGTGTGAGCACAGAAAGAGAGAGAGTGGCGATTATCCTTGGCAATGAAGTTGAGGGTGTGTCACAAAAATTGTTGAAATTATCTGATCTTATTGCAGAAATTCCTTTGGTGGGTAAAAAAGAGTCTTTGAATGTCTCTGTATCCGCAGGTATATTTTTATATAGGCTTTTGGACAACTAATAACTTCTGATGCTTGTTACAATAATGTGTACCTCTAGTACCAACAACAATGCGCACGATAGTTCCGGTACAATTATTTTTTCCGTTAATTCCTCTTCTATCACATTTTTTCCCAGTTTTTTGGTAAGCATGATGTTGTTCTTGAAATTTTCCTCTCTCACCATGAATATTTCTATAGTCTGACATTGAATCACCGCCAAAATCTATGCCACGAGATAGAGTTTGTTTTATCGCATCAAAAAGTGCACGTATTTTGACTGGTTTTATATGGCTGACTTTTTCTGCAGGATGTATCTCGGCTCGCCAGAGAGATTCGTCGGCGTAGATATTACCAATTCCGGCAATCACGGTCTGATCCATCAGAGCTTGTTTAATCTTCCAGTGGGGTTTGAGATCTAGGCGCGCCACAAATTTATTAAAAGTAAAACTTTTTTCCAAAGGTTCTGGACCAATATCTATAAGATGAGATGATGTTAAGTGATGATTTTGTTGCGAACCTATTTTTTCTCCGATTTTGGGCTCTATGAGTGTAACTTTTGCAAACTTGCGTGAGTCGCAAAGGGCAAGATAACTAATATTTTTGTCATTTTTCCGCGCGCCACCTTTTTGAAGCGTCAAAACAAAATGAATATACCTATTGAATGGATCTTTTAACGATTCTGGAGAAACAGGAATCCACTTTTTGCCTACGAATTTATATTGCCCATACATTAAATGGCCTGTCATCTTCATATGAACCAGGATTGTCGCACCAATATTATGATTATTTCTAGGGTTATTTCCAGTGTTACCTTCCAGATGGATCAAAATATTTTTCGCTCTGCGAGTAGCAGATAAGATTTTCTTACCAAGGATTTTTTTCTTGAAATCGGCGAAATATGTACGGTCTTTTATGTTATCTGAACCTTTGAAGTATGAACTATCATAATCTGACCAGACATCTACTATGCGCAAACCAACGACTGTTTGGTTTAGACCATTAACAGTTGTCTGTACCTCGGGTAATTCAGGCATGTCCCCATACTATGCAAACTGAGAGGACATATCAAGTCCAAAGCATAGGTTGTCAACAAACTGTTTCTACTGTCTGCTATAATATCCACGTATGAGGTACTATTTTACAGTTTTGCTTTGCGTCCTAATCTTGGGTGTCCCTTGGTTTGCGACCAATTATCCTGATCAGACACAAAGCTTCGTCACAGCGTTCAATGAGTCCACTTCGTACTTGGCATCTGTGATTATGCATAATCCGCGCTCTATTACTGATTTACATGCCAGATATAATGCGGCAACAGCTGTCGATAGTAGTACTTATGCTCAGGATCTTTTTTCTAGTAGCAAATCATCAAATGGCTCCTCGACTAATATTTTAAACGCTTCCTTAACAAACCCCAAAATTCGCATTCTCATCGTACCTGGTCATGAACCAGATTTTGGTGGCACACAATATACGGCTCCTGATGGTACTTTGCTTCTAGAACGGAATATGACAGTGGAATTAGCTCAAGACCTTATGGGATTTATAAAATCAAATCCTCATTATCAGGCACAAACTACTAGAGATACTTCAGCATGGAGCCAAACTTTTGCTCAATATTTCAAAGATAATTGGGATGCCATAGTTCAATGGCAGAAAGATTCTCATGCAGAGATGCGACATTTGGTTGCTATAGGATCAAGCACCCAAACAGTTTCTCAAGTTTTTCACAACGCTGCTCCATTAAATGTTGCCCTTCGTCTTTATGGTATTACAAAATGGGCAAACGAGAATTTTATGGATCTTGTTATTCATATTCATTTTAATGATTTTGCTGGTCACCGAGATGGAGTTCCTGGTAAATACACAGGTTTTGCAATTTATGTACCAGCCAAACAATATGACAATAGCACAACCACAAAAATTATAGCCGAAACAGTCTTCAAGCGTCTTTCGAAATACAATCCGATCAGTAATCTCCCTGGGGAATCTACAGGAATTGTAGATGAGCCAGATCTAATCGCTATTGGCGCAAACAATACCGCAGATGCTGCCAGTATGCTTATCGAGTACGGTTATATTTATGAGCCACAATTTCTCAATCCAGACACGCGAAGTCTCGCGATAAAAGATTTGGCATTTCAGACATATCTAGGCTTACAAGATTTCTTTGATCCAACACTTTCTGAACAGCTCGCACGTCCTTATGATACTTTGATTTTGCCATATAACTGGAAAGGCACATTTTCTTCAAAGAAATTATCATCTCCAGATGTATATGCTTTGCAGACGGCACTCCTCTTAGACGGTACCTATCCGCCAAGTGGTTTTGGTAAAAATGATTGTCCACGTAGTGGTACACTTGGTCCGTGCACAAAAAATGCAATCAATGCTTTCCAGACCAAACATGGTATTGTTGGCGAGACGGGAACGGTTGGTGCAAAGACTCTGGATGTGTTGAATAGTCAATTTGGAATAAAAACGCTATGATAAAAGTTATCTTTATCTGCAGAGCCAATATTTTTCGAAGTCAGGTGGCAAAAGGTTTTTACAACAAATTTGCTGACGGTGTATCATTTGCAGAATCATATGGAACACGTGTTGATGAAGATGGATTCAAAAATGCTCCCATTTCCCAGTTTCCTGGCATGTCAGAAACGATAGAAATTTTGAAGACAGAAGGTGTTGATATTTCAAATGAATATTGCAAGCAGATTACGCCAGAAAAAATATCAAATTCCTCAAAAGTAATCGTAATGGCAGAAAAAGATTCGATTCCAGGTTGGCTCAAAGAAGGGGACTATGAATATTGGGACGTTCTAAATCCAGCCTCTTATACCTCAGAGACGGCGTATAATACGATAAATCTTATAAGGCAAAAAGTTAAAGAGTTGGTGCAGGCCTCGGTATGCTAGTTATAATTTGCAGCAGATTTCAATTTGGTGATTTCCTCTCTTGCTACTCTCGCATCACTCCATGGAGTTTTTGATCCGGCTCGACCCATTATGTATGGGTCAGTACCTTTTCCTGTAATGATAACAGTATCACCGGTTTTAGCCCTCTTCAAAGCCTCGCGGATAGCCAGACGGCGATCCATAATAATAGTTGGTCTTTGCATTTTTATTCCTTCTGCTACATCAGCAACGATTTCGTTCGGATCTTCATCGTAAGGATCTTCATCCGTCAAAATAATGTCATCACAATATTTGTCAGCAATACGGCCCATCTCTGCTCGTTTCCAAGTATCACGACCGCCACCAGTACCACCTAGGACACAAATATTTTTTGAATTTTGAAATACCTCGTATATTTTTTCCAAAGAGTCTGGCGTGTGGGCGTAATCTACGACAACAGTAAAATCTTGATCAGCTTCTATTTTTTGTACACGACCAGGTATGCCTCTGAATTTTTCTATCGCGCGAATGATTATTTCATCAGAAATCCCCTGACTCTGCGCAACGGTTACTGCTGCCAAAATATTGTATAGATTGAAAAGTCCAGAAAGATGAGAGGTTACTAACTTACCCCTTTTACCACCCTTTTCTTTGAGCGTAAATTCAATCCCAACCTTTTTTATGTTGTATGGTTCAGCATCCTCCAAACTGAAAGCGATAGATCGGTCAAAATTTAGTTTTAGAAATCTCCAGGATTCTTTGTCGTCTTTATTTACTATCATCACTCGGTCTTTTTTTGGTGAATGCGATAGGTCTCTGGCCAGCTCAAGTTTCGAAGCTAAATAACTTTCGTATGAGCCATGAGCTTCTATGTGTTCTGGAGATATATTTGTAAAGATAAATGCGTCGAGGTCGATGAAACGGTGGCGATGTAAGAGTGCGCCCTGGGACGTCATTTCCAATATAAAATATTGACACTTTTTTTGAACAGCTTTGTGTAGAATTTGCTGGACAAAAAAGCGTCCAGGCATACTCATTTTGAAGAGGTTTTCTGAAGAGACGTTGTCTACTTTAAAGCGAATTGTGTTTGAAAGCGCTGTTTTATAACCAGCTTCTTCTAGAATTGCGTTAAGAATTTCTACCGTAGAACTTTTGCCTTTTGTTCCAGTAACACCTATGACTTTTATACGTCTAGAAGGAAAATGGTACCAAAAAGCCGCGAGAAAGGTCAAAACCAAATGATAACTTGGTTGGATTTTATTGAAAATAAATGGTGGTATCAGCTTGCGAATTTTGAATAGGATTTTGTCGCTCATTTAATTTAATACTTTCAAGGCAGCCTTAACTTTCGCACCGATGTCTGTGATTTCTTTTCCACCGATGCCTTTTTGCGTGGCCACTTTTTTCAAAGCCTCTCGTGCATCACCAGCTTCATAGCCGAGTGCTTTGAGAGCCTCGATAGCATCAGCATCGCTAGACATGCCAGCTGACAATTCTTCTCCACCAGAGTATCCGATAATTTTTTCTTTGAGGTCAAGAACTATTTTTTCTGCAGTTTTACGACCAATACCAGAAACTTTTATAAGGTGTGCCGTTGACCCTGTACGAATTGCATTTGCCAAAGTGTCGCTTGAGACAAGTGAAAGAATGTTGAGTGCGGTCTTCGGGCCGATTCCTGAAACGGTAATCAAAAGTTCAAAAAAATCTCGTTCTTTTTTACTTAGAAAACCATAGAGGTCTTGAGAATTTTCCCTGACAGCCATATGCGTCCAAACTGTAATTTCTTGGTCATTTTTTACTGTATGAATAGCATCATCAGTCAGGGCAACCTTATAACCGACGCCGTGGACGTCGATAATCACTGAACGTAGGCCAATTTCGACTATAGTTCCTCGAAGTAATGAAATCATGAACATATCATAACACACCCTTTACTTTGTATCGTAGCCGTGTTAACTTAACCAACACAAAACATATGCCTATAACATCATCAGCCAAAAAGGCCGTCCGTGCGTCAAAGAAGAAGCGTGTTTTCAATTTGCGTCACAAGAAACAGATCGAGAACAGCACAAAAGAATTCCGCCAGCTTCTCGCCGCAAAGGACAAAGTCGCTGCCGCCAAACTTATTCCTGCTATCTACAAAGCTTTTGATAAAGCTGCCAAGACTGGTCAAATCAAGCCGAACACTGCTTCCCGCATGAAGTCTCGAACAATGGCCGCACTCAAGAAATTGGGCTAGTTTTTTGTCCACCTGTTTGGTTTTTATTTCGCGCGTTATACGCCCTCATCGTTTAATGGATAGGACGCAAGATTGCGGATCTTGCAATGTAGGTTCGATTCCTACTGAGGGCACCATTGATCTGTACCCCATAAAGTGGACACCAATAGAGTGTCAGCTGCTTTCTTTTGTTACAATTATTAGACTAACAAAAGAAATATGAGAACAATATTTTCAAATGAAGAGGTTGCCAAATTGAGGCAGAATCCGTGTGTTTTT
>CAIVGA010000050.1 GCA_903905325.1 uncultured bacterium | reverse complement strand
TTTATCACAATCTCCACAATTTGGTTTGTAAAAATATAGAACGGTAGTGGGCCTGATAGGGCATTTTGTGACAGAATTTATGAGCATAAAATCTTTGATTTCCAAAAGGTAGTAGTACTGCTTGAGATTAATAACATCAGCTTCTCCGCCGTGACCAGTGGATTCCATATATGAAAGTCGATCACCCATATCAGAAAGTTGCGTGGTCAAGTCAGAATTGAAAAGATCACTACAATTGGCGTCTTTGAGTAAATTATATTGAGTTTCTGAAGAGAGGATGTTGAGAGAAATATTGTCTTGTAGGGATTTGATGTTATTTACTCGAGCATTGTCGATGACGATACTTATAGCAATAGCTGTGCCCAAAATAACCACGGTAATAGCCAAAGTTACGACGTATTTTTTCCATTCATTTAATGCCATATATTTAACGCCATAGAGTTTGTTTACTTGTTATTACATTGATGACTGAGCGAATCAGCCAAAGTGGTGCCACGATAGAATACAGCGCACCATACCAAAGAAAGTCTAGAATATTTGGCCATTTGGTTTTAGACAGTCGAGCACCAATTATAATAAAACTTATGATGATTACCAACGACGCAAGTCCAGCAATCATTATAGGAGAGGTGTGAATAAAGAACCAGTTCCATGAATGCCAGTTAATGCCTGTCCATTCGAACATCCTAGTGCCAAGTGCCTCGAAGCGTAATAATGCCCCATGAACATAGCGCCACGTGTCATAAGCCCATCCAGACACGATAAAGATGATACTAGCGGTGGAGATGATCATAACAGGTAGAACAAGTGCTCCTAGGTGACCGTGCTTTGTATTAAAGACAAGCCTTTTGTAGTCACGAAGATTTTGAAGAAAACCGGATGTCCAACGAACGCGTTGCTTGTATAATTTTGGAATGGTCCTTGGTGAAGATGTGTGCACGACGGCATCATTGGCACAGACTATTTTGAGGCCATGTGATTGGAGACGCATAGCCATTTCCATATCCTCGGTATTGTGAGCCTTGTGATACATTCCAATTTTACTAAAAACAGACTTACGGAAAATTGAAAATGGTCCAGGAGTTACATAAAGAGAATTTAATTCTGCCAGAATCGAACGCCAAAATACTCCGAGAGTATATTCAACCTTCTGCATTTTTTGGATCGGTGTACTTGCTTTGTAAATATGAAGTGATGGTACAACAGCCATAACCTCTGGATCATTAAATCTTTTTATTATTCTAAGTAATGCATCAGGTTCTACATAAGAATCAGCATCGAGACAACCAACAAAATCAGTCGTCGCACGTGTGATACCCATGTTGAGAACGGTATGTTTGCCGCCATTTTCTTTTTGAAAGATTTCTATCTGTTTGTGTCCTGCAAATTCCTGTAAAGCTTGGCGAGTATTATCTGTAGAACCGTCGTCAATTGCCATTATATGCAGCTTCTCCTTTGGATAATCGAGTGCGAGCAAAGATTTTATTGTAGCAGAAAGAGTTTTCTCTTCGTTATAGCAGGGAACAATGATTGTAACACCAGGTAAATCTGGGTGTGTTTGGTGCTGAATTTTGACACGTCCATGAAGTAAATGTCTACGTCTGACATAAGTAACTAGCATAAAAACCTCGAAATAAAGTGATAAAAAAAGTATACCCAAGGTTATATAGTCTCTCCATGAGGTCATTTTCGCTAGTATCGCATATTTTGGCCTTTTTTGGTAGAGTTATAGCCATGCGAAGAATAATTTCAATTACAGATCCAATAGAGAAGGAAATGCGAGCACTTATAGACAGTCGCAGCGATTTCAAGAGTCAGCGTATAAAAAAATTACTGGCTTTACCAGATCTTACAAGAAAGGAGAATTCTCCGGTTAAGATTTTGTTTGATCAGATAATAAATTTACCTAGATTCAAAAATTTTGATTTAGTAGATATTCCTAATATTGTCACTGTTGAACAAGAGTTTGATCTTCTAAATGCCCCGAAAGAACACCCAAGCAGAAAGGAAACGGATACTTATTATTTTGATGATATCCATGTTTTGCGAACTCAGATGACGGTTTTTTGGGCTTTTTATTTAAAAGACCACGAGATTTTAGAAAAGTTAAAAAATAATGATGAACTTATGGCCTTATCCAGGGGAATTGTTTACAGAAAGGATGAAATTGATAAACATCATTTTCCTGCTTTTCATCAAATTGACGGATTGTATATTTGCAAAAGATCAAAAAAGATTATTACTCAAGATGACTTGAAAGAAGTGCAAATAGACATGGCGAAAAGCATTTTTGGAAACGATATAGAATATAAATTCTTGGTTGACACTTTTCCTTTTACAGATCCATCTGTCGAAATGGATATGATGTTCAACGGCGAGTGGATGGAAGTAAATGGAGCAGGGTTGGTTCACCCGCAAGTTTTGAAAAACTTTGGTTTGGACCCTGAGGTCTATAACGGCTGGGCATTTGGTTTTGGTGATAGATTGGCAATGGTCAAAATGGGAATTCCAGATATTAGAATTTTATGGTCTGAAGACCCTCGTATTACTAGTCAGTTTAAGGATATTAATAGTAAATATAAGGATGTTAGTAAATATCCTGCTGTTATACGTGACATCTCATTTGTAGTCGATTCGAGTATGTCTTTAAATAATTATTTTGAAATTGTGCGTGATTGTGCCGGAAACCTCATAGAAGAGGTGCATCTTTCTGATCGTTATGAAAATGCGGATAAATTCGGGGCAGGGAAGGTTAGTTATACATTTCGTATTACTTACCGTTCATTCGAGCGTACTCTTACAAATGAAGAAGTAAATACTATACATGATCAGATTAGAGCCAAAACTGCTTCGGAGTTGAAAGCGGTATTGAGATAGGAGATGGTGTTGAAATAAAAACTTTATTTATACAGATGATTGTGTGAGTCTATTACATAAAAGACTGCTATAAATCCTTCCATTTTATAAATAGCGCGAATGTCTCCAGTGATATTTATACTCCGATAGCCTTTCCATTTTCCGTGTAAAGGGTGATTGTTAAGAATTGGGTGCAAAGAATCAATAAGTAATAGATTACGTCTTTCACGAAAAGCATCTTTTACTTCCTTAGCTTGTTTGGTATAAGATTTCTCGAAACTCTTAACCAAGATAAATCCAATAATCTTAGGCATATCAGTAGTTTAAGTAATTACAAATTGGCCAGATATTTATCCATTTTATTCATATTTACAAAAAGAGGAGAAAGATCTTTGCCTTTGAGGAGTTTTTTATCTCCTTGCTTGAGAATTTTCTGCAGACTTCTAGAAGGGTATAGAGGTGCGTTGAAAGTCACACTTTGATCCGCTATGAATTTTTTAAGAAAAGCGTTTATAATCGTACTCAAAGGTAAACCCATACGTTCTGCTGTCTCGACAGCCTGAGCTTTGACCTCTGGATCGGCTTTTATATTAATGATAGTTTTCATATCTAAAGTATATACAACGGTTATATGTTGTCAAGTATGTTTATTAGACAAAAAACAAACACAATAGAACATATAACAAAAATCCCACCGCAGTCACTTGACCTTGGTGGGAACGAACTTTTTCGGTTGATTGTTTGATTTTTGAAATGTATGAGCTAGTTTTTACTGCCCGCCGCTAATTCGTTAGCGCGTTGAACTGTTCAACCTCACGTTGGAACTTGAGGTGGCACAGAACCGGTATTGCGCCAGCGCCGGCGTGGCCGAAGGGCCGAATGCGAGCGGTGCTATTCGACACATTGCCGATAACTTTGTATGGGCTTGTAGCACCCTTAGATCCAATTACTTCAATCTTGTGCTTTCGACCACCAGCCTCTTTGCAGAGAACCGATTGGGTTGGGACGATCTTAATCATCTGTTGACGAGCAAACGGATGAACCACTGGTGACACTTGCAGGTCGTCGCCGGATTCATTCCAATTGCGCCAGTAACTACACTGGAAAAACTTTTCCATTTGCAACCGCAAAAACACGACAAACTTTTTGATAATTTTCATTTCAATCTCCTCTTCAATTTAGGTTTAGACTGGCTCTTTTGGTTTGCCACCCTTTCTGGATTTGCGATAAAACACGCATAAAACAGACTAGGGTTGTCTTTACCTTCTTTTGTACATAGTAGCATACTATAAGACATATGTCAATCATTGAAAAACCTATATAATAAGCCACTGTTTTCAACAGTTTTCTCCACAGTAAGCCTTGATTTTGACGTGCAAAAGTGTGCTCTATTTGCTATAATGAGTTAGTAAAAGCTACAAGCTTTTTTATTTTATGGCATCAAAAGACAAGGAAAATAAAGCCAAGTATGACGCTTCTTCTATTACGGTTCTTGAAGGTCTAGATCCAGTTCGTAAGCGTCCAGGAATGTATATTGGTACAACTGGTCCAGATGGTCTTCACCATCTCATTACAGAAATTTTTGATAACTCTCGCGACGAAGCGATGGGTGGTTTTGCTAATGATATTGAGATTGCACTTCTTCCATGTAACCGTGTACGTATCGTAGACAATGGTCGTGGTATTCCAGTCGACATTCACAAACAGTCAAAAGTGTCCGCACTTGAAATGGTCATGACGGTTCTTCATGCTGGAGGTAAATTTGGTGGAGATGATAGTGGTTACAAAGTATCAGGAGGTCTACACGGTGTTGGCGCATCTGTTGTTAATGCTCTTTCTATTTACGCAAAAGTCGTCGTTCATCGTGATGGAGGAATTTACATGCAGGAATATTCTCAAGGTAAGCGTAAATCTGCAGTCAAGAAGATTGGTTCATCAAAACTTCACGGTACCATTGTAACTTTTGAGCCAGATCCAGAAATCTTCAAAGAAGGTGTAGTTTTTGAATGGAATCGCATCGTCAGTCACATGCGTCAGCAGGCTTATCTCGTTCGTTCGCTAAGAATTTCTCTCATAGATGCTCGTGAACAGATTCCAACTTTTGGTTCTGACAATGAAGTTTTCTTTTTACGTGAGACTGGCGTAGAAGCTCCTTCACATACTTTTTATTTTGAAGGTGGACTCGTTTCTCTGGTCAAATTTTCAAACCAACTTCTAAAGCCATCTCACAAAAACATTTTTTATGTAGAGAAAAAAGTCGAAGGTGTTGAGTCTGTCGAAGTCGCACTCCAATACGCCGATGATGTTTCTTCACGTGTCCTTGGTTTTGCTAACAATATTCACACACCAGAAGGTGGTACACATATTACAGGTTTCAAAACAGCACTTACTCGTATCTTGAATACCTATGCAAAGAACAACAATCTCGCAAAAAGTGGCGAAGATTCTTTTACTGGAGATGACGCTCTTGAAGGTTTGACTGCTGTTATTTCTGTAAAGTTGCGTGAGATCCAGTTTGAGGGTCAGACTAAAGCTAAGCTCGGAAGTATGGAAGCTCAGTCGGCCGTCGGTACTGTTTTCGGTGACGCTTTCAATGCTTTCTTGGAGGAGAATCCAGAGGATGCTAGGGCTATTGTAAGTAAGGTTATTCTTGCCATGAAGGCCCGCAAAGCCGCAAAAGCTGCCAAGGACTCGGTATTGCGTAAGGGTGCTCTAGAAGGCATGACTTTGCCTGGTAAACTCGCAGATTGTCAGTCCAATGACCCTGCAGATTCTGAGCTATTCATTGTAGAGGGAGATTCTGCTGGAGGTACTGCCAAACAAGGTCGCGATCGTCGTATCCAGGCTATCCTTCCGTTGCGTGGAAAAATTCTCAACATCGAGCGTGCTCGTCTAGACCGTATGCTCGGATCAGAACAGATCAAAAATCTCGTCTTGGCACTTGGTACGGCTATCGGTGATACTTTTGAAATTGGCAAACTTCGTTATCACAAAATTATTCTCGCAACAGATGCCGACGTGGACGGAGCTCACATTCGAACACTTATTTTGACTTTACTTTACAGATATTTCCGACCGCTCATAGATAGTGGACATGTTTATATTGCTCAGCCACCACTGTATAAAGTTAAGCGTGGCAAAGAGATTCTTTATTTCTACGACGAACAATCCAAGGTCAAAGCTCTCGGAAAAGATTTTGATGATGAACAAGCTGGTAGATTGGGTGGAGATGTTGGCTCCGGTGCGAGTTCGCCGATGCTCGGTTCAGCACAGATTGCAGAATCTCGTGGTGAGATTTTGAATGCGGCTGGAGTTGGTGAAGAAGATTCTGGTGAAGAAGTTGATGAAGATAGTGAAGTTGAAGAAATCGTAGTTGGTAAAGGTAAGACCGCTAAGATTTCCATTCAGCGCTATAAAGGTCTTGGAGAAATGAACTCAGATGAGCTTTGGGAAACAACTATGGATCCAGCAAAGCGTATTCTAAAACAAGTCAATATAGATGATGCTTCAGAAGCTGATAAAGTCTTTGACATGTTGATGGGTGAAGATGTGCCAGCAAGAAAATCTTTCATCCAGTCAAATGCCAAACTTGCGACACTAGATATCTAAGGTGATTTAAATAATTATGGTTTTGAATTTTAAATTACTTTTATCGATTATCGCAGCTATAATCGGTATTATTGGTTACTTTCCTTATGTTCGAGATATTTTTGCTCATAAAACCAAGCCACATTTGTACACATGGCTTATTTGGTTGATTACTACTTCTACTGCTATGTTCGGAGTGATATATGGCGGCGGCGGTTGGGGAGCCGTAAGTTTGGGAGCTTATGCTGTTTTAATTTTAGGTATTTTTCTTTTCTCTTTTAAATATGGCACGAAGAACATTTCAAAATCAGATACTGCTATTTTGATATTAGCTATAGTCGCAGTTATTTTCTGGTGGCAATTAAAACAACCCCTTCTAGCAGTTTTGATGGTGACCCTCATTGATTTTATTGGTTATGTACCAAGTTTTCGTAAAACATTTATAAACCCGTGGAGTGAGACACCTGTAGCATGGCTTCTATTTGCCGCTTCAAATCTCATGACAATACTAGCTTTAAAAGAATACAACCTATTAACCACTACATATTTGGCGGTTATAATGTGCGCCAACGTAGTTATGTTTTTGATTAGTTATTTTAGACGTCGCTATGTGGTAAATAATATTTAACTTACACCGTCTTAACTTTGAGTCTAGACTGCTTCTTTTTATCTAATTTGGGTAACTTCAAAATAAGAAGACCGTGTTTCTCGATAGCTTCGGCTTCGTCGACATCGATCTCCTCTGGTAGCTGAATAGTGCGTGAGAATGAACCCCAGTATAGTTCACGTGCAAAATAATCATCATCACGAGCAACGCGTTCTTCTTCACGTTTGCCACGAATAGTCACGACATCGCGCGTGATTGAAACATCTAAATTTTCTGGACGAACTCCAGCGATCATACTTTTTACTACGATCATGTCCGCAGTCTGATAGACATCAACTGTGAGTTCACCGTCTTCAGTAGACTCTGTATCAACCCAAGCAGATAAACCACCTTCTACATCTGAAGAATTTCTTTTTGTGGCTTTTGTGTCAACTTCATCTTTCATTTTAACAGTCCCTGTTAGACGTTCAAAAAATGATCTTTTTTCTTTTGGCATATTGGTACAATTATATATCTCTTAATATTGAATGTACAGACTTGTGTGGTCGTACAGCTTTTATTTCTTCAAAAAGGGCTATAAGTACGACTACTGCGAACCAAATAAGGCCGAATATCTTCAATGTTTCTATTGATCCTGCATTAAGAATCGACAGATTAAATAATGCATGGGCGGTTATGGCAGCACCCAATCCGATGGTAACTGCCAATAATTTTACAATTCTACCATAATAAAATACATAGCCATAAGAGAACCCGACTATAGATGAACTGATTGTGTGTAGTAATGTTGGTCCAATAAACCTCATGTTTCCAGCCATGAGTCCAACAGCGAGACCACCTGTATTGAGTTGGCCCATGATAAATAATGTATTTTCTATTGCTGCAAAACCAAGTGCTACAGTTATACAATACATCATAGCGTCTATTGGCTCGTCATTATCTGGTCTGTTGAGAGCTATGGCAAAAACAGCGACGAACTTGAATATTTCTTCTATAGCCGCCCAAGCGACATATTTATTTTGTTCATTGGTAATTATACTCCCGATAATATTTTCTCCAACGCCAGAACAGATGACAGCCAAAGCACCGCCTATAAAACATGCAAATAGAAGCATCCTTGGTTCCGGATGAGCATCCTCCCTCGTCCAAAAGAAAAGCCAGATTAATGGAGGAATCAAACCAGACAAAATCGCATATACAAGATCCATATGTATATATTATAGCAAATTATAATCTTTTGGTTCCGTCGGCTTTCAAAGGCTTAATAATCGTAATGTCTTCAGATGTTGACGCCTGGGTGATGACAGCAGCTACAGCTATCATTAATGCATTGTCGCCAGAAATGTGGCTAGATGGTAAAAATAAAGGTATGCCGTATTCTTTTGCGACTCTTTTGAACATTGCACGAAGAGTTTTGTTTGCACTAACACCTCCTCCGACAATGAGCGACTGTGCACCTTCATCTAAAGCTTTCTTTAATTTTGTTTCAAGTACTTCCGTTATCGAGTCTTCAAATTCTCTAGCTAGGCCAGCACGAAAATTGTAGTCGAGTACGACGGGCTTTTTCTCGTCTTGTTGTTGGGGTGAGTGTTTTTTTGTTTCTTCGCGCACCGCATAAAGCACTGCAGTCTTTAGGCCGGAAAAGGAAAAATTGCAATCATCGGTACTGATCATGGGTCTTGGTAACTTGAGTGGAGCGAGAATATTTTTTTCCCGAGCTTCATCAGCAAGTTTCGAAACATGCGGACCACCTGGGTATGGAAGTTCTAATAAACGAGCGACTTTGTCAAATGCTTCAC